>NZ_JADEWU010000018.1:0-88767 GCF_015207485.1 Planktothrix mougeotii LEGE 06226 | reverse complement strand
CCCAAAACTCCCACGCCAACTCCAGTTCCCACACCCCCACCCGCTCCACTGTTCGGTCAATTTGAAGTGCTGAGTACCTCAGAAATTGGTTATAACTTCACAAATACTTATGGTCGGGATCTGACTGTTTTCTTTACCCCATCAGGAGAATGGAAACCTGCCCATTTCCTACCCTACTATACCCCCGCAGGTGCTCCGGGTTTTCCCTATCAAGAATATATGGTTTATCCCCAAAATACCTCCTTTGCGCTGTTAGCTATTGACCTAGAAACCAATACGGTTTTAGCCGAAATTACCGGGACAACTCAATTAGTTATTAAAGCCGGACAAACCATTGCTTTCCGCATCAATGATGTTGTCGGTTGTTATGCGGATAATTATGGGGCTTTTACTGTTCAATGGTTAGCCACTTAGGTCAACCTTAATCTAGTTTTTGCGCTCTTTTATCTTGTGAATAAAAGAAAACTAGATCGAGGGGATTAAATTTCAATTTCACAGGAGATTCAATGGCAACACTTTAAAAGAATAATTCTTGATTGATAACGGTTAATAGGCTCTAGTACAATTCTGTATTAACAAGAGTTATTGTCTTGATGAAGCAGGATAAAATTGTTCTGGAATTTAATTAAAATTTGTAACAATTATTGATTATTTTTATTAAAGTGTTGGCAACATTTTCGCCTTGATTTAATATAATAGGAGAATCTACTCATCCGATGCGATCGCTCACCATTAGAACAGTAGAATGTCCCCCTTTTAAAGCAAGCCCATCTACAAGTTCCACTCAACCCTGTTCTGGAACTGTGGAATTAGAATAGTCAACTCAGAAATCCCCCCATTATTCACACCAAAACAACAGAATATATCCCAAAATATAGATCTTTTGTTTTGCTATCTATGCAGAAAAAATTTCAATTGAATTGAAATCAATATGAAATCCCCTGCTTAAATTGTAAGTCTTTGTTCCCGTCTATCCATTCATTAATAATTAGGAGTAAAAACCGATGTCTGCTGCCGCAAACTGGCCTTTTCCCTTATCTAATACTAACGATTTAGTCAGCTTGTTAAATTGGCTGTATCTTCAAGGACAACGGGATTTTCCCTATAGCTATCTGTATGAAGCTAACCTCGCTAATGCCAAACTTCCGTCAGTTAATCTTAGCTTTTCCTATTTGTACAAAGCGAATTTGTTAGGCGTTGACTTGATGGCAGCTAACTTAGGTTATAGCTTTTTTGCCTATAGCTACTTAGGCTATGCCAACCTCAGCCATGCCTATTTAGGGTGTGCTTATTTAGCTTATTCCAACCTCAGTCATGCCAATTTGAGCTTTGCCAATTTAAGTCATTCTGATTTAAGCTTTGCCGATTTAAGTTATGCAGATTTGACCAATGCAGATTTAAGTTATGCGGATTTAAGTTTTGTCAATCTGACGGGCGCGAACCTAACCAATACCAAATTGACGGGTGTAACCATTATGGGAATTACACTCACCAATATTCAATTGGTTAACACCTATTTTGCCCACACCCAAGTCATTGCGAGTGGCAAATTTGAAGTTCCAGCTAACTCGGAAGATGGCGTCGCATTAATGAATAATAGTAGCCGTGATGCCTCCGTTAATATCACGCCATCAGGTTCGTGGAAAAACGGGCAAAATACAGCATCTTTCTCATCGGCAGGAGATGCTAGTTATGCAAAAGCTGGAATGAAACATCCTCAAAATACAGCTTTTTCACTGTTAGCAGTTAATCCCATTACAAATATAGTCCAAGAAATTTATACCCCAACAGTCATTGCGATTAAACCGGGCGAATCATTAATTTTCAGAATGAATGATGCCCCAGGAACTTACGGTAATAACGTTGGCAGTATAACTGTTAATTGGTCAGAAGTCGGTCGCTAATTCAGGCATTATTTAATCGGGGAAATTAGCATTAATTTGTTATTTCCCCCTGGAACACTGATTGTAAGTCAGTCTAACTTATCGAAAAGGAATTGAAGATATGACAACCAGTAATTCTCAAACCTCTCTCTTGTGCTTTGATGGTGTTGATGACTGTGTAGAAATTTTACATCAAAACAAATTGAATCCTCCCAATTTCACAGTTGAGGCTTGGGTTTTAAATTTGAATACGGCTCAAACAGATTTCTGTATTCTCTCTTCCAATGTCTCTCGGTGGCCTTATATATATGAGTTTGTTCAATACACCAAACGCTTAATGTTTGGCCTTTTTAATGGTGCCGGTTTTGCCGAGGGACGTTCTATGCTCAACAATGTTTGGACTCATCTTGCAGGAACTTACGATCAAGCTTCTCAGATTTGTGTTTATTATATAAATGGTAAGCAGGTATGTAATAAGTCTATTACTAATCGAACCAGACCTTCTAGTACCACTGATGAGATTTTGTACATTGGAACACACTTAGTTAATTCGAGTTCCCAGCCTCGGGGACGTTTTTTCAAAGGATACATTGACGAAGTTCGCATCTGGAATA
Organism: Planktothrix mougeotii LEGE 06226; assembly: GCF_015207485.1. Taxonomy (NCBI): domain Bacteria; kingdom Bacillati; phylum Cyanobacteriota; class Cyanophyceae; order Oscillatoriales; family Microcoleaceae; genus Planktothrix; species Planktothrix mougeotii. Next base: position 86,270 of record NZ_JADEWU010000018.1, on the reverse strand, counting down.
TTGTTCGTACTGAACAACAAATTCAAGAAACCTTTAATAAACCATTAACAGGGAAGGAACCCAATTTAGTCGGATATTGGCGCTTAAGCAATCTTTCTGGGAATAAAGTTCCTGATTTAACTGGGAATGGTTTAGATGGAATTATTTATGGGAATGCTACCTCTCAATTGATTAATAACCCACCATTTATTACCCCGCAGCCAGAGAAAACAAAAACCATTAATGTTGACATCAACTCAGCCTCTGGTACCCCCTTTAAAAATGATTTTCAACAGGAAGTTAGCTTCAAAATCTCTGCTACAGGAACCTGGAAACCGTCTACTTGGGCTGACTGTACACCTGCCGGATGGCCTGGTTTTGAATATCAAAATCAAATGAAATATCCCAGCAATACTTCCTTTGCTTTGTTAGTCGTTGATGCTGAAACTAACACGGTTTTAGCCGAATTAGGAAACGAAATTACTTTAGTCTTAAAACCCAGTCAAACGATTACCTTTGTCGTCAATGACGTTCCTGTCAATGATGGCTATCAAGATAATACAGGACATCTCAGCATCACTTCTGTTGCACAGATTCCTTGAAATAGCAATCGGTAAAATTAGATAGGGGTTGGTTCTTGGAACCCGTTATATTTCAGCTTTTCCCCAACTCTTATCTCGGTTTATTGTTGTCTGTGTTAACTCAATTGAACTTAATATCGTTGGAGTTTATATTATTATGATCACTCACAATCCCAAAAGTCCTCTATTTCGATTTGATGGCAATAAAGACTATGCGGATATTCCCTTTAAAAACGAATTAACCCCACCTAATTTAACCGTTGAACTTTGGGTTTTACAAATAGAAAAGTATAAATATTCGGCGGCGACCCTTCCCCTCATCAGCACGACCGAACCGCAAGAGTTAGGATATACCCTTGGGGAATATAATGCAGCCACCGGCTTACAGATGATCTTTCAAGTCGATACTTTGACCGAGCGTTATCCACTGTTTGTAAAAACCCCTTTACCCCTCAATGTTTGGACACATTTTGCAGGGACGTATGACCAGAAATCCCAAATTTCCTGTTTCTATATCAATGGCGAACTCCTGCAAACTTATAATTTCACGAACACCCACTATAATCCACTTAAACCCCAGACCCCTGCAACTTCTAATATATTGCGACTGGGAGCGCTAGTCAAAAAGTCAAAAGATGGGAAAAATCTTGTATTTTGTGAATTCAATGGATATATGGATGAAGTTCGCATTTGGGATGTGGCTCGTACTCAACAGCAAATTCAGGAAACCATCAATCAAGAATTAACTGGAAAAGAACCTAATTTAGTGGGATATTGGCGGTTTAGTAATCTTTCCGATAATAAAGTTCCTGATTTAACCGGGAAAGGTTTAGATGGGATAATTATTAAGAATGAGAATCCTGTCACGCCTATACCCAAAACCCAAACTTTTGAGGCTGACCTCTGCTCACAAGCGGGAGTGAACTTTACTAATACTTTTGCTCAGGAAGTTTCATTCAAAATTTCTGCCACAGGAGCCTGGAAACCCGCGAGTTGGGGTGAGTTACCCCCCGGAGGATGGCCCGGTTTTGAATATCAAAATCAGATGAAATATCCAAACAATACTTCCTTTGCTTTGTTAGTCGTTGATGTTGAAACTAAAACGGTTTTAGGTGAATTAGGAAGCGAAATTACTTTAGTCTTAAAACCCAGTCAAACGATTGCCTTTGTTGTCAATGACGTTCCTATTTCTGAGGGCTATACTGATGGCTATAAAGATAATACAGGAAATATCAGCATCACTTGTACTGCACTCATTCCCTAAAATTAGGTTCAGGTTTCAAGTCTTGACGGTTAACCATCAACACCCCTGTTACTCTACCCAATATTTCTCTATTTCAGAGAAACTCGCAGCACATCTTCTGGTATATTTTCAATTAAATAACCGTAGGCAGGATGTTGTTGTTCTAGGGTAGCAGGAATAGGAGAAACAGAGGTAAGTAACCAAATTTCATCAAACTTGTTCCATAAATCTTGTAACTCTGGATGAATGGCACTGTCCGCAAAAAGATTCATCACAACTCCATAAATTGCCGTTAAATCTGATAATGTTCCTTGAACATAAATTTGCCCCCGAACAACGGCAGCATCTAACGATAACTTCCCCTGAATAATCGCCCTTAAGGTTTCAGCATCACTGCGAAAATCGTATTGTAGAGGCGAGGTTCCTTCCTCCCTCGTAATGGGTTCAATTTCAACTTGTAATGGTTCACCCCCATGGGCCTGCAATTGTAAAGGAATGCCGTCGAGTTCAATGAGGGCGGATTTGTCTGAAACCGCTAGGACAAAGTGATCCCAAGTTGACCCTCCCTGAGTGCGAATTTGGCAGACTAATTCCTCTAACCATTCCTTTAATTGTTGCTGACGTTCTCTCACAAAATCAACCCTCTTTAGGAGTTAAAAATGAATTTTATTTAAACCGAAATCTAAGACCAACATAGCATAAAAATTAATCGAGTTAAACCCCAGTAATCCCTATTAGCTATTCAAATAGCAACGAGTGAGTAAGAACCCATGTTTGATAAAACGATTATTAATGAAGCCTTACAAAATTCCCGTTCTGCTATTGTCAGTAAAATTCAAGAGTTTGTCAATAGCAAACGTCAAGGTACAGGTGCCTATGAGCCTTTATATGATTTATTAACCGACTATCCCTTTCGAGTGGGAAAAATGCTTAGACCCACAATTTGTATTAGTGTCGCTCGTGCCGTTGGAGGAATAGGACAATCTGCCTTAGCAACGGCTGCCGCCTTAGAACTTTATCATAATGCTTTTTTGATTCATGATGATATTGAAGATGGCTCGGAATCTCGACGAGGAAAAGAAACCTTACATTCTCGAATTGGAATTCCTCGTGCGATTAATGTTGGAGATGCGACCAATGTTTTAGCGGTGGGTTTATTATTAGAAAATTTATCATCCTTGGGAGTTACAAAAACCTTAAATATTCTCCATGAAATTGAAGTCATGGCACAACAATCCGTTGAAGGACAGGCAATGGAGTTAGATTGGGTAGCTGATAATACTGCCAATTTAACAGATCAAGATTATTTTACCATGTGCGTAAAAAAAACCTGTTGGTATTCCTTCATGACTCCTTGCCGGATTGGGTTTATTGTCGGAAATCCTAATGCTAACGCCAGCGCATTAGTCAAGCCTTTAGCTGATTTAACTCGATTTGGAATGCTCCTAGGAATTGCTTTTCAAATTCAAGATGATCTGTTAAATTTAATTGGAGAAATGGAAGCTTATGGAAAAGAAATTGGGGGAGATATTTATGAGGGAAAACGAACAGTGATGTTAAATCATGTTATTAGTCATAGTAATCCCGGAGAATCCAAAAAAATTCTTAAAATATTAGCAACTCCCAGAGAAGATAAAACTTCCGATCAAATTGAATTTATTTTGAAATTAATGCAAAAGTATGGCAGTATAGATCATGGTTGGTGTTTAGCTCGTTCTTATGCAAAACAATCCGCAGAACTATTTGAAACTCTTGATTTCCTGGAGGCTGAAACCCCCTTACGTTCAGAGGAAAAATTTATTTCCGAATATCATGACCGACGATTTTTAAAAGAATTGATTAATTATGTAATTTATCGCAATTTATAATTTACTAAAAAGAGGATATTATCATAATGAATTTAGATTTAAAACCCACTTCCGATTTCCCGATTTTAATTGAAGGTCAACCGGGATTAACCGTGATTCTGAAGTTATCCTGTTGTAATGAGCGCTCAGAAACTTTATTAATTCGTCCAATTTTAGAAGATGGATTCACCGATAGCCAACAAGTTGTATCTTGTTATTATCAAGTCAATCCAGCCTATCTTTATTTATTGCCCAAAAAAGCGGAAAACCTAATTTTAACCTTCCAAATTCCTGAAACTATTTCTGATCAAAATTCGGTAAAAATCGGGTTAAGATTTCCAGGGATAGAAGCAGAAGCGATTCCAATTCTAATTACTTTGGTATCCCCTCAACCCAGTTCTGAAACCCGATCACCAGCTAACTCAATTGAAAAGTCTCTCAAAGTGACCTTTCCTTTTTCTGATCAAAATCTTCTACCCTCAACTCATCTTTCCCCTCAAAAAACAAGTATAATGGGTAAATTTACATCAAGATTAATGGATTTAGATACAATCCCTTCTCGTTGGTTAATCGTTGAAATCTTAACCCTTTTAGCAATCATTGGAGATGATTATTCTCAAACCAAACCAGGAAATAAAACCCTTCAAGACCTTGAAAAAACAGTCTTTTTTAAACAAGGTGTAACAGCATTTAATTCGGGTGGTATTCCTCAATGGATGCTCATAACTTTATCTACAATTCAAACCTATTTAGGTCAAAAATTTGTATTAGAACTTTGGGAACAGTGGTTATACAGTTTAGGATCAACCGATTTAGAACATGAAAAAAATCCAGAAACTATTTTAATGTCTCCCCTGTTCCCTTCCCACTGGATTTCTCAACAAAACAACCAAACAGAACGCTGGTTTTCTAATATTATTCTAGGCTTAAAACAAATTAATCCGTCTTTTTCTGAGCAATTAGAAACCTTGATTTCTCAAACTTCAAAACTGCCAAAAAATCCGGCTTTTGGGGTAGAGTTATTGCCGTTTATTAACCCGAAAAATAATCAGGAAACTCCCATAATTACACCGGAAAAAGATATCACTTTAATCACAGGATTATCAAGTTTTGATATCTTACCTGCTCGTTGGCTGGTGGTAGAATTGCTTTTCATGATTGCTGCTCAAGGAAATCAGTATTCAACAGAAAAACTGGGAATAGAATTGAGTTCTAAACTGCAACGTACCCGATTTTTCAAAAATGGGATTCTGGCTTTAGCTTCTGCACAATTTCCCCGATGGTTAATCGTCAGCCATCAAGCCGCATCAGCCTTTCATACTGATACCGGAGGAACCTTAGAAACCCAAGGATTAGTTTATTTTTGGGAAAAATGGTTATGGAGTTTAAATTCTCAGCCCTTGCCTAATCTTGTGAATTATCATACCTTAACAGAAACCTTAATTCAAAAAAATGGCATGGATGTTGAAAAATGGTTCCTTGATCTGATTCTAGGACTGGCTTTAATCTCACCTAGAATTTCAGCATTTATTCAGACTTTAGCCGAGATATCGCCTATTATTTCCCTACAACCAACAATTGTTAAAACTCCCTCAGAAGATATTCTTAATTCTAATCTATCTTTACAACGATGACTTTAGATCTTTCATTGATTAACCAGATTGAATCTTTGCGAATTCCTTTAGATAATCCAGCATCTTCTTTAGATTGGAAAGATTGGTATCATTATATTCTGATTCATCCTGAAACCGGGATGCGAATTCTAGTGAATATCACCCTTATGGGTAGACCCCAACGGGGAGAAATTCAAGTCAGTTTGATTATTAATAGTCCCAATGCTTTATTACCCCCTTCCCTACAAACAAAGGATTTAATAGCGACCTTTGCTACGACTGTTGCTATTCCTTGGAAAGCTAATGATGTTTGTTCTCAACCCTTAGAAATTCAAGCAAAAGGAGTTCACTTACAAATTCAGGGAGAACAAGCAAAAATTCAAGTTCAGGATAAGCGATCGCAACTTTCTATTGAGTTTCAAACCCAGGTTAAAGCCACTCCTTTATTAGTGACTGAAGATGCTAAATTTGGCAGTGGTTTTATCGGTTGGGGGTTAATTCCTGGCTTAGAAGTTTTAGGCAAATTCGACATTGGTGAAACTCAATTTAACTTAAATTCTGATTGGTTATGTTATCACGATCGCAATTTTGGCCGTTTTCGTTGGGGAGAAGATATCGGTTGGGAATGGTTTGTAATTTTTGCCCAAACTGAAACTAAAATTCCCCTGACCCTAATCTTAGACTGGAGAACAAATAAAACCCATACTCAAGGCGGTTTACCTTATATTTTTATTTATCAAAATCATCAGTTAAGTAAAATCTTTTTAGGGGAAACATTACGCCTAAATTGGCAGTGGTCAACGGTTCCCTATCAACCTTTACGTTTACCCGGAGTTATGGCATCTTTATTTAGCGATCGCGTCTTAAAAATGCCCCAAAGTTTACAAATTGAAGCTGAAGATGAACAGGATCATTTGTTTTTAAATCTTAACTTTGATGCTACCCTAGAACTGATTGTTCCTGATAATCAATCCCGTCAATATACTTTTATTGAAGAACTCTCAGGGCCCGTTGAAACCCGCCTAAAAATTAACCAAACCCAATTAATAGGTCAAGGATTTGTTTATGCAGAATATGTGCAGTAAACGTGTGGAACAGGCATCTTGCCTGTTAAATCGGGTGTCGGGTTTAGCTAATATGAAATCCCATTATGAACGCTACAGACGATCCCCCCAACTCCCCTTAAAAAGCAGGGGGTTTTCATTTTCTCTCAAAAACCTCTGTGACCTAACCCCCCAACCCCCTTCCCTATTAGGGAAGGGGGAGTAATTAATAATTTTTGATGTTTAATAGTAATAATTAGTCCCCCTCTCCTTGCAGGAGAGAGGGTTAGGGGGAGAGGTCATACAAATTTTGGGAGAAAATGAAACAGCCCTGGCTTAAAAAGGGGGGAGATGTGTAGCATACATTTAAGGATGGAATATAACAATAATATTGTTGATTTCTCAAATCTATTCCCCTAACACCCAATTGAACAGGCAAGATGCCTGTTCCACACACCCGACACCTATTAACGCGAATTAAAATAGGTTTCCAGGACATCAACGGCTTTACAGTTTCCCTGTTCAGCTTGGATATAAGTGCTGACTTCAGCCACACGGGTAGCATAACTTGGATCACCTAATAACATTTTCAGTTCTGCTAAAACCGTAGACGCTTGATAAAGATTGCGGTCTAATGTTCGTCCAACCCCCATTTGTACAACTCGTGTTGCATTGTCGGGTTGATCATAATGATAAGGAATGACTAACATCGGATGCCCTGCTCGTAAGGCTTCTGCCGTTGTTCCCATACCCCCATGATGGATAATGGCTGCGGCGAATGGAAAAATATCGGCATGGGGTGAGTAGTCAATGGCGATGACTCCTGGCGGTAAACCCAAGGCGTTCAATTGGTGTGCCGCTTTTCCCATCATCAAAACAGCCCGATATCCTAACTTTTGGGCGGCTATCATCCCCTGTTCATAAAAATTCCCTGGAGTTAAAACAGCCGTTGACCCCAAGGTAAATATAATCGGAGGTGGCCCAGCGTGCAAAAACTGTTGGAGTTCTGGGGATAACCCCGACTCAGAATTTTGACGGTAAAACGGAAAACCCGTAATCTGAGTTTGTGGGGGCCAATCAGGTTGGACACTGGCAAAGGTTTGGGAAAATAAACCCAACACCAGAGGTGCAAATTGTCCTTCAAACAAAGGATCAAATCTGGCTTCTAACCCTAATTCTTCCTGCAATTGTTCCAAAGGCGCACTCCAAAGTCGCATATTGCAGCGAAACAGACGCAGCAAAGAATCCCTAGCCACTACGGCCATTGCTTTTTCATAGCAAGATTGAGTGCTTTTTTCCGGGGGGACATCATAGGCAGACATCAAAACACTGGGAGATAAAATTGTAGAAACCCAGGGAATTTCTGTTTTTTCAGCAACTAAAGAGGCGACTAATGTTAAGGGATGGGTTAAGAGTAAATCTGCTCCTTGTACTGCATTGATTAAGTCAGAATAACTGGTGCGTAAATAGGGCATTAATAAATAATTGATAATGTATTCCATCCCCCGTTGGGAGTCCATCATCATCGATAAAAATTCTATCTCTCCGGGCTCTTGGGGCAAACCATTGGGTCTGAGGAGACAAAACTCTATTCCGGCTGTTTCAATGGTTTTTTGATATTGTTCACAGGTAGCAATGCGGGCGGAATACCCTCGATTTTGCAATTCTTGAGCCAGTGCCATATAGGGATATAAATCTCCTAAAGACCCAAAGGTTGCTAAAACAATTGTTTTTCCTGAACCGTTGGAAGTTTGATGTTTTAATCGTCTGTCCATTAGATTATGATCTATCAAAAAAATTATGCTTTAGCCTCACGTTTTCACTTAGCTGCTAGTAGATTTTCCCATTTACAAATTTTCCCAATCATTAATATCAACTTTAGCCTGTCGCAAAATTTTAGCTAAAAAGTTGGTACTGATATCACCTTGATGGGGATTAGGTATAGTGACACGAAGGTTTTCTTTTAACATAAAAGGACAGGTAAAGGAAGATTCAGGGTAAGACTCAGTAAAATCCAATCTTCCAATACCTCTTGCAATTCTTCTCGGCACGCTTCAAGGGTTTCAGCATTTGCATAGACTCCTTCACAGGTAGGAATCTCTCCATAGAAAGTTCCGTCATCAGCAAAAATTTCATACCGAGCTTGCTTCATCGCAGCCTGAATGTATTGAGTTAACATATTTAGCTTATAACGATTTTATCTATTGTTAGATAACATTCTACTCCCTTATTATATAACTCTGTTCAAAATTTGTACCTCATTACTGGCTAAGATCATCAGTAATTCAATCCCAAAACTCTACTCAAATATTAACGGGGTATAGAAACCAGGTTTCTGAAGGAAAATCTTGATCTTCACCTATAGATAAGAACTAGAAACCCGGTTTCTCAAGTCTTAAAACTATTGATTTTAAACGGTACAAATTTGGCTTAAGGTTGCCACAAAATTGGGATAAGAAATTCCTGCGGCTTCCGCTCGGTGAATGGTGGTTTTTCCTTGAGCCGTTAAACCAGCAATTGCTAAACTCATGGCAATTCGATGATCCGTATCGCTATCAACTTCTGTTCCCGTTAACGGGAAACCTCCGGTAATTTCTAAGCCGTCGGGACGTTCAGTAATCTTCGCACCCAGTTGGCTCATTTGAGTTGCCATTACGGTAATGCGATCGCTTTCTTTTACCCGTAATTCTTCCGCATCTCGAATAATCGTTTTCCCCTCTGCAAACGCCGCAGCCACGGCTAAAATTGGGATTTCATCAATTAATCTAGGAATAATATCTCCGCCAATTTCACACGCTTTTAACGTACTATATTTAACTCGAATATCCGCCACAGGTTCCCCCGCAACCACCCGTTGATTTTCTAATTGTAAATCCGCCCCCATTCTTTCTAAAGCTTCTAATATTCCTGTGCGAGTGGGGTTGACTCCGACATTTTCTACTACTAATTCTGACCCCGGAATAATTGCCGCCGCCACTAACCAAAACGCCGCCGAACTAATATCCCCCGGAACGACAACGTGCTGACCGTGCAGTTCTGCTGGCCCATTAACAATTACACTAAAAGTATCAGGTTCAACGGTTAAATTAGCCCCAAAAGCTCTTAACATTCGTTCACTATGATCCCGTGAAAGAGCGGGTTCTGTTACTATTGTTTCCCCCTCCGTCATTAACGCAGCTAATAGAATACAGGATTTCACCTGGGCCGAAGCAATGGGGGAAAAATAATGAATGGGACGTAAAGCTTGACCTTGAACCGCTAAAGGCGCATAAGACCCCCCTTGACGACCCCAAATATTAGCCCCCATCTGTTGTAAGGGTTTCGTGACACGGGACATGGGACGACGGACTAAGGAATTATCCCCGGTAACAGTAAAAAATTTTCCAGGGTGGGAAGCGAGAATTCCTAACATTAACCGTAGGGTTGTACCGGAATTTCCCGCATCTAAAACTTCAGTGGGTTCTTGAAGATTACCCAGTCCAATGCCTTTAACTTCTACCCGTTCTGAATTTAACTCGGAAATTTCCGCCCCTAAGCAAGTAAAACAGTGGGCGGTACTGCGGGGGTCAGCCCCTAACAATAAGCCTTCAATGGTGGTAACACCCTTTGCTAAGGCTCCTAACATTAAGGCTCGATGGGAAATGGACTTATCCCCAGGAATGCGAATTCGTCCTTGTAACGATAAGCCCGATTTTGGGGGTTGTATTGTTAATATTTGCTCAGTTTCTGTATTTTCAGTTGTTACGATAGTCCCTTGCATTTTATGATTTGAGATAAGGTAAGGATTGCCTTAGTTATCCTACCGCTTTCTCGACTCTAACCCAATTAGAAACATCGAGAATTTTATCCTATATGAGATGACTTATGTTAACACACTATCGTGTACCCGTGAGTCTGTCGTTAGTATCGATAGACTTGCCTATTCGTTCTTTAGTGGAAGGATCGGCAACCCTGTATCAAAAGGATCGAGATCAGTTTCATTTATTGTTACATGAACCTGCATTAGCGGAATGGGAGTCTGATTCTTCTTCCCCACAGAGGATTATTCCTGCCCAGAAACCCCGTTTATTATGGTTAGAGGTTTCTCCCTATCGGGCGGTGATGACTATGCAGGGTCAGGGAAAATACAGTTATCGTCACCTCTGGCAACAGGGGATGTATGGCTTAAGTCGATATTATCTGCAAACGGATTTACAGGCAATGGCAAGTCAACTCCGTCTGCGGAATTTTACCCGTCAATTAGAATTAGTCGGACATCCTCTACCGGAATATATGCGTTTAGAATACGAACTTTGGTCAGAAAATGTTCAAATGGGTCGTTATGTTTTAAGTTTAGAAATTCATCATTAATGGGTTTCGGGTGTCAGGTTTCGGGTGCTGGAGAACGAGTCCCCTGTAGAGACTAGCCATGCTTAGTCTCTACAGGGCGGGGATTTGTAGCATTCTTTTCGGAATTTCATATTAGTTTTACTTCAGCTAAAGTTGGTCAAATTTTCAAATATTAATTATTTTCTTTTTCCTCATTTTCTAAATTATTGGATAATTCGGTAAATTCTGATGTAGGAAGCCGCAGATTAATTTGGAATACAATTTGATCTCGTTCAACATTAACAGTCGCAATATTCACAATACTTTTTTCGGGAAATACACTATTAATTGGAAAAGGTTTCTAAATCCCAATATTTTACAGCTTGGCCAAACAGTTCATTCGGATTTTCCATAGCACGTTATTAGAGAGTTGGTATGACAAAAAAATGTTAATACTAGAGGCTTCTTAGTCGATATAGCATTTCCCAATAGGTTGTAATATTTGATTGTAGGGGTTGGGTTTTCCAACCCTCTAGGTAAGCTATTGAATGAGGGCTTGATTCAGTAGGCTAGACGGATGAAGCGATCAGATTCTCCGCTTATTAATTTTCTAGTTAAAGCTTAATTTGCCAGAAAAATAACGGACTCAACTTCTGAGTATTGGGGATGATCCGATATAATAACTTTCAAGTTTTTTCATCTACTTCATCGTTAGATAAAGTTTTAAGTTTAATCAATCAGGAGAATTTCAAAATGATCGGAGGAACACAAGGGGCGGTGATGGAATCTATTGCACCCCCTAATCTGATGTTACAGGTGTCTGGAGTCAATGTTTATTATGGGGAAAGCCATATTTTACGGGATGTGGATTTAAGCGTTGCGCCTGGAGAAATGGTGTGTTTAATTGGACGGAATGGTGTGGGCAAAACCACCCTTTTAAAAAGTATTATGGGGTTACTCAAACCTAAAACCGGGGAGATTTATTTTCAAGGAAAACCCCTGAATAAAGTTTCAACGGATAAACGGGCTAGATTAGGCATTGGTTATGTACCCCAAGGACGGGAAGTCATTCCCCGTGTGACAGTGAAAGAAAATTTATTATTAGGGTTAGAAGCTTTACCAGGCGGACGCAAAGGAAAACCTGAAATTCCCGAAGAAATTTTTACGTTATTCCCCGTTTTAAAAACCATGTTATCTCGGATGGGGGGAGATTTAAGTGGCGGACAACAACAACAGTTAGCGATTGCAAGGGCGTTAATGGGAAGACCCCAATTATTAGTGTTAGATGAACCGACAGAAGGGATTCAACCTTCTATTATTTTAGAAATTGAAGCCGCAGTTAGACATATTATCGAAACAACGGGAATTTCAGTTTTATTAGTGGAACAACACTTACATTTTGTCCGCCAAGCTGACCGTTATTATGCCATGCAAAAAGGCGGAATAGTCGCTTCGGGTGCTACAAAAGATTTAAGTCAAGAAGTGATTCAACAATTTTTAGCCGTGTAAATGTTGACTCTATAGATAGTCATAATGCCCTGAACGCGCATTTCGGGCTGTAGAGACGTGCCATGGCGCGTCTCTACTTCATCTTTAGATGACTCAGATCATTTTTCATTAACCCGTTTTAACGGGTTTGTAGGGGCAATTAGGGTGGATCTAGTTAAGAGTTTAACATCTAGCTTTCCAAATTCCCGTTTTAGTCTGGGTTTTTCCATAAATATCTGTTTAATTTTTAGTTACAGAACATGAGTCAATTATCAGCAATCAACCTCGGTCGTAAAATTAACTCTCGATGGGTTTGGCGAGGGGTTAATTTGGCTTTATCCCCTGGCGTTTCTTTAGGTTTAGTCGGGGCGACAGGAACCGGAAAAACACTCTTATTAAGGACATTAGCGGGGTTAGATCCTGTTGATGAAGGTGAAATTAAACTGGGAAATCGCCCTTTAAACCAATGTTATATGCCTGAATATCGTTCTTTTGTGATTTATCTGCATCAACGTCCTATTCTATTAGAAGGAACTGTCGAAACCAACTTAAAAAGCGTTTATACCCTATCCGTTCATCGACAAAAATCTTATAATTATCAACGGGTAGATAATTGGCTTTTAGATATTGGGCGATCGCCTAATTTTCTCCAACAATCTGCTCAAAATTTGTCAGGGGGTGAAACTCAACTGGTGGCTTTAATTCGCGCCTTACAACTTGATCCATTAGTGTTATTATTGGATGAACCAACGGCATCTTTAGACCCCAGAACAACTGAACAAGTCGAGTCCTTAATTCAACGCTGGTTAACTGAAAACCCTGAACGCGCTTGTATTTGGACAAGCCATGATTCTAAACAATTGCATCGGGTTACTCAAGTTCAACAAGAATTAGTTTCTGTTCATTAATTATATTTCATTTTTCCTAAAATGTCTAGTTCTTATATTCCAATTAGTTTAGAACAATTAGCCTTATCGGTTTTATTTATTCTGATTAATATTGTCCTATCGTTAGGACTGCGATTAGGTCTAGGGCGAACCTTAGTGATTGCTAGTGTGCGAATGGTGGTGCAGTTATTATTAATTGGATATGTCTTAAATTGGTTATTTACCTTATCCCATCCCGTCCCGATTATTGCCTTAGCAATGGTGATGACCACTATCGCCGGAATTTCCAGTGTAAATCGTACCTCTCGCAGATTTGCCGGAATTTATTGGCGAAGTTTATTATCGGTTTTTATTTCCTCATTTTTGATGACTAATTTAACAACCTTTGGCATTATTCAAGTTCAACCTTGGTATGATCCTCAATACTTTATTCCCCTCTTAGGAATGGTATTAGGAAATACCTTGACAGGAATTTCTTTAGGATTAGATCGATTCATGGAATCTTTAGTTAATCAACGTCAAAAAATTGAAACTTTATTAGCATTAGGCGCAACTCGTTGGGAAGCAACCCATGAAGAAGTTCAAGCGGCGGTTAGAACTGGAATGATCCCGATGATTAATTCGATGATGGTGATGGGAATTGTCAGTTTACCGGGTATGATGACGGGGCAAATTTTAGCAGGAGCAAGTCCATTAGATGCAGTACGATATCAGATTATTATTATCTTTGCGATCGCCTCAGCAACAGCATTAGGAACCTTGGGAGTTGTGTTATTAGCATGGCTTTCTCTGCTAAATTCTTCTCATCAAATTTGTTTAGATCGCTTAATCAAGCAAGACATTTACTGATTCAATCTATGCCTTTAGATAGATTTATTGTATTGAATTATTTTCTCATTTATATCTAATGATAGAGGGAAAATAGCTTTATCTATTATTAGATATAATGAAAGTTTTTACATTTTGTAAAACCTTGCAACCCTATCTTAGGAATAATTATGAATACCCTCAAAACCCGCGACTTAAATCAATTACGCCTTTTGCTAGTCGCAGATAATATATCGCGGAAAATGGGTGGTGAAGCCGGAAAAAATCTGTATTATTTGCAACTTTTGCAGGAACGGAATGTTGATGTGCATATTATTTGTCATGCACGAGTTCGCGAAGAACTTCAGGAAGAGTTGACAGAAGCAGAGTTTAAAAGAATCCGATTTATTGAAGATAGTCCTTTGCAAAGTAATCTTTGGAAAATAACTCAACACTTACCTCCTCGTATTCAAGTGGGAATGATAGAACAATTGATCCGCCTGAATACTCAACTTCGAGCTAGAAAACTAGCCAAGCAAATCATTCAAGAACACAACATTAACCTTGTATTTGAACCCTCTCCGATTACCCCAAAAGGCATTAGTTGCTTGTACGATTTAGGTGTACCTGTTGTGATTGGGCCATTATCAGGAGGGTTAGATTTTCCTCCCGCCTTTCAATACATGGATGGGTCAAAAACCCGGACAACCGTTGAGTTGATCAAAAAGTATTCTGAGTTTATTCATCAATTATTGCCAGGAAAACTAAAAGCTGATACTATCATTGTCGCCAATTCCCAAACTAAAGCTGCTTTACCAAAAGGTTGCAAAGGCAAAATTTATGAAGTCATTGAATGTGGAGTCGATTTAGAGATTTGGAAACCCAAAACCTATACTCAGCCTGATTCAAATCAACCCATTCGCTTTATTTATATGGGACGATTTGTAGACTGGAAAGGAGTACAATTTTTACTCGAAGCCTTTAAAATTGTATCCGAACAAACTCCTGCTGTTTTAGAATTGGTTGGAGATGGAATATTACGACCTCAATTACAAGCCCAAGTCGAACAATTAAACCTTCAAAATCAGGTTCATTTTCACGGTTGGATGAAACGGGAACAGATGGCTACTTTTATCCGTGAGTGTGATATTTTTGTATTGCCTGCGGTACGAGAAGCGGGAGGAAATGTGGTATTAGAAGCGATGGCATCTGCGTTACCTGTTATTGTTGCCAATTGGGCTGGGCCAGCTAAAACAGTAGACTCTAGTTGTGGAATTCTCGTAGACCCCTGTTCTAAAGCAGGGTTTATTCAAGGGTTAGCCGATGGGATGCTGCGGTTAGCCAACTCCCCCGAATTGCGGTTTCAAATGGGTCAAGCCGGAATAAAACGGGTGAAACAGCATTATTTTGATTGGGATGCAAAATGCGATCGGATTTTAGAAATATTCCAAGAAACCCTTCATGATTATGGTGCTGTCACTGAGGAGATCACCCCATTAAAACCTACATACAGACCTAAAATTTCTTCAGTGACTTAAGAAATACCTTGTCAAATAAATATTAGGAATTTGAGATAATTTAAGTGCCATCGGCATCACCTCAAATTCCTCTTTATTTTTAGATAAAACAACCTCATCCCCAAGACAAACTATAATAAACCGTCCATTTCTAAGTCTTCAATAATTTGTAATCCTCGCGGATCACCGACTCTTAATAAAGAGGATTTAGCATCATCTTTAACCCCCATATCTGCATCTTCTTCCAACGCTTCAATTAAGGCATCAATCGCCACAGCATAAACAACATTGGAAGGCAGTTCTCGACATAATTGTCCTAACGCCCAAGCACAATTACTTCTAACCGCCGCGATGGGGTCTTGACGCATCGCTTCAATCATGGGGGGAATAGCTCGGATCACAATCTCATAACCGACTTTCGCCATTTGACCGAGAGAACTCGCCGCCCACAAGCGTACCGCCGGAATATCAGTTTTTAGGGCATCTAGTAAGGGTTCTAAGGCTCTGCGATCGCCACAGGTTCCCAAGGCCCAAACAATGCCTTTACGGACATAACCATTCCAGTCGCGGTTGAGTTGTTCAATTAAAGCTTCAACGGCTTGAGAATTAGAGTTACGCCCTAAAGCATAGGCGACACTCACCCGCACGAGGGGGCAAGCATCCTGTAATAAATTAATCAAATCAGGAATCGCACGCCTGTCCTGAATTTCGCAAAATGCCCGTGCTGCGATCATCCGCCCTTGGGATTCCGGTGATCTTAACAACAGCAACATTTCCTCTGGATCGGGTTTGGCCACTTCGCCATCATCCAACTGATCCAAAGGACTCTCTAACGGGTCTTGGGTATTGATTACGCTCAGTTCTTCATCCTCCATATCATTAATTTACAACAATTTGTAATCGTTGATGCAATTACTCCCAAGGGAAGGGATCACCAGAGCGCAAAGAAGGTCACAACCTATTTAAAGCATCTTCTGCATCAACAAAGATTGAGGTTGATAGCCGAGTTTTTCATAGAGGTTGAGGGCGGGTTGGTTGTTGGTGAAGACTTGCAGGCTAATTTTGCGATCGCCCCGTAGCAAGGCCCACTCTTCCCCTCGCACCACTAACGCCGAACCAATTCCCTGTTTGCGGTGTTCTGGAGCCACATACAATAGAAAAATATGGGCTGTGCGTTCTCCATCTGCCTGATCAATGGCATTCCCTAACCACAAACACCCCACAGGTGCGGAGATTGAACCATCAGGATGTAATTGCTCTACCCACCATAAGGGGGTTTGAGCGGAGAAATACTGCTCAACGGTTTGGGTCAGATGACTTAAATCCTGGTTAGGAAACTGTTCCTTATAGGTACGATAGACAAACTTAAGTAATAACGCCCGATCCAACCGTGACCCCTGACGCAGACTGTAACCCGGAATTAGAACCTCAGACACGGGGATAATTAACAAAAGATTGAGTTAATATCGGAGAACTTAGAATGGTACTGATGGGTGCAGGAGCCATCATATCTTCTGGGAGGAAAATTCTCGCACTGACGACAAACAGAGCGAAGAGAAATATTAAAACAACAATCAACGGGGCAATATATTGACGAAAGAAAGCCATATTTAGGATAACTCAGAGAAAACAGATAAAGGGTATAGAAGAGATTTTTAGGTAGAGATGTGAAATATTCCGTCTCTACCTAATATTATCGAAACTTAAACTAACGGGGATATTCTTCCATTAACCCTCGAACTTGTTCTGCATGGTAGGAACTGCGGGTTAAGGGAGACGCAACAACTTGCAGAAACCCAATAGACTCGCCAAACTCTCGCCAAGCCTTAAATTGTTCTGGCGGAATAAACTCCACTAGGGGCAAATGTTTAGGACTCGGTTGTAGGTATTGACCCAAGGTTAAGATATCACAATCAACAGTCCGTAAGTCCTGCATGGTTTCTCGAACTTCTGCATCGGTTTCACCCAGTCCCACCATAATTCCTGATTTGGTATAAACCTCTGGGGTGAGTTGTCGCGATCGCTTTAATAATTCCAAACTGCGCTGATAATCTCCTTGGGGACGAACCCGACGATACAGCCGTTTGATGGTTTCGGTATTGTGGTTGAGAACTTCCGGCTTGGCTTGTAAAATCAGTTCCAAAGCGTCCCAATTCCCACACAAATCAGGAATTAATACTTCAATGGTGGTTTGGGGAGAGACAGCACGCACTTCTTCAATACACCGGACAAATTGAGACGCACCGCCATCGCTGAGGTCATCCCGGTTAACAGACGTGATCACCACATGATTCAAGTTCATGCGTCGTACTGCTTCCGCTAATCGTTCGGGTTCAGTCGAGTCAAGGGGTTGGGGTTTTTTCTCAAAATCAATATCACAGTAGGGACAGGCACGGGTACAAGCTGGCCCCATAATTAAAAAAGTGGCAGTTCCGGCGTTGAAGCATTCTCCAATATTTGGACAGGAGGCTTCTTCACAAACGGTGTTTAAGCCGAGATCCCGCAAAATTCCTTTAACGTTTCCAACGCGCTCCCATTGAGGGGCCTTAACTCGCAACCAGTCTGGCTTGACAACCACGCGCTACCTTTTCCTAATTAACTTACATCTTGATTGATCGTAACTGATATTTTATGTGTTATACTACCTAATAATGTCTTGTTAAGACACCGGGATGTAGCGCAGCTTGGTAGCGCACCTCGTTCGGGACGAGGGGGTCGCAGGTTCAAATCCTGTCATCCCGATTTGATAATAAACCTGTTAACCCCTATCCCCAAGCAAGCGTGCTACCACTGCACTATTGCCCGGTGTTGTGTACAGAGTGTACACCCTTCATTGTACGCGGGTTGTAGTGTTGTATCCTAATATAATAGCCCAGAGCAAGCTGATATTCTATCCTTGAATATTGGCTACAAATAATTGATCGGGTGGCTAGTCACTTTTTCCTATCCCCTGTTCCTTGTTCCCTGCTATTGAGTGATAATGAAACCTCGTCGCACCCGCAGTCAAGACCGAATTCTCACCGAACTCAAAACCCTAAAGCGCTCCGTTTCTGCTCAAGAGCTTTATTTAGAGTTGCGTAAAACAAACCAAACGATGGGGTTAGCAACGGTTTATCGCTCTTTGGATGCGTTAAAACGGGAAGGGTTAATTAATGTCCGCACCTTAACTACAGGAGAGGCAGTTTACAGTTGTATACAGCAAGATGAACATCATCTCACCTGTGTTGAGTGTGGACGTTCTATCCCCCTCGATGAATGTCCTGTTCACCACCTAGAAACTCAACTTCAACAATCCCACAAGTTTAAAATTTATTACCATACCCTAGAGTTTTTCGGACTTTGCGATCGCTGCGCCCTCACTCAGCAAGTATAACAGGAGTTAGGAGAGGAAGAGATAGGGGGAGTTAACAGTTAACGGTCAACACCCCTCTCGCACCTACCTGGGTCTTCCTAATGTTGTAATATAAAGCACAGCTTCATCCGTAGGAATACCGAGAACTTCATTAACTTGATTATCGAAAAATCCACCAATTCCACTGACCCCCAAACGTAAATAAATGGCAGCCAAGTTCAAACGTTGTCCTAGATGACCCGCATCTAAATGTAAATAACGATACACTCGATCTCCGTAGTTAGCGATCGCTTTTTTCAAATCAGCCGTATGGAATAAAACGGCTGCTGCATCTCGTCCCAAATCTTGTTGTAAACACAAATAGTACAACTCCCGACGAAAATTTTTAAACCGAATTTGCCTTAACTCTTGAGCTTTGGGAGCATAATAATAACATCCATCCTCTAAACCATTGACTCCAGAAACAGCAATAAATGTTTCAATTAAACTGAGATCAAAATAATCGGGAGAACCATCTAACCCTTGATGAATATAATGGTAAGGTTGATAGGTAAAATCTAAAAGGGCTAAGAGTTCATTTAACATCAATTCTGACCCATTATAAGCCCGTGTAGATCGTCGTTTTACCATGATTCTTTCTAAACCCGATAAATTTTTTCCCCAGTCAATAGAACTTGTTACCGTTGCTACCTTGGTACAAAATGGAAAATTATATTTATCTTCTAAAATTCCATCTGTTTCAAGCAGTTTCCAACCTTGACTTCCAGAAGAATCCGTTTTTAATTTAGTCGCTTGATGCAAATAAGCTAATAGTTCTCCATCGGTAAGATTAGGGTAATCTATTTGAGTTTCCGAAGGTAAAGCTGTTCTTAAACAAGGTAAATTTTCGTCAATTTCCAGGAGATTTGCTAACGCTAAAACTGCGGTTGATCCTTCCACTTCAGGATCTAAATATAACAATTGGTTCAGAATATCATCGGCAAATCCTCCAATTAAATGGGGTCGATAATCATTCATCGCTGCCATTAATTCAAGATTGCCTAATAAATGACCCGTATCTAAACAAATCCGCCGATAAGCCCGATCTTGATAACGCCAGAAAGAACGATAAAAAACCGCCGTTGTCACCAGGGCTAAATGGGTATTTTCTAATACCGGATGCCAAAAACAAGCATCGCGTAAATCGTGCCAAACTTGATCTTCCCAAAATTGAACTAAAGCATGGGTTTGAGGTTGATAATGATATAAACCCGGAGCTAAAATTGCAGTTCCCTTAGAAATTAAATAAATTTCGGCTGGATATAACCCACCCGCCGAGGGAGCAGCCCTAAGATAATGGACACCTCCCATAGTAGGGAGTTTGGCTGTTAAACCATAACTATGCAGCAACAAATGGGATAAACGTTGCCAAAGTCGGGTTTTAGGGTCACTAGAGGTGGCTTCCTCAACGCTCTTCAAGTAGGGTTTGAGGTCAAAGACTTTACCAATTTTATACTCTTTAAAGGGAATGGGCTGTTTTTCCCAGTCCAAGGTTTGACTTTTTAAGGCTAGGGTTTCTGGGTCATATTTCGTGCGTTCATGGTAGTGTTGGGCAATGGATTTTTGAGTTTCTGACATAAGATTAACCCGATGCAGAACAATAACGCTTTTTCCTAGTGTAGACTTTTCTTTTCCGTTTCTTCCTATTTCCTAAAGTGGGTTTCTACCTTGGGGAATATTCGGGTGTCTCATCCCCAAGACCTGACACTTAACGCCAATCCTGATCATAGCGTTTTATATTAACTCTATTTCGAGTATTCAAACGTAATAGTGCTGATACGAGAAAACTCTATCAATCAATAGCAGAGTCTTTGTATCAAGAATTTCAGCATCAAGACCGAGAATTGGTTAAGCTGTCGTAGTGATTGATGGTAAAGACAAGATAATATAATTGAAGTGATCAAGTCTAAAAAATCACGATATAGTAATCCTAAATAGGTTGTAATATTTTATCGTAGGGGTTTGGTTTCCAAACCCAGGCGCAAAGAGGGTTTGGTTTCCAAACCCCTACAGGTTTTTATCACAAACCCTACACAGATTGCTATATGAGTAAGATTGGGTAGAATTAATTTTATAGATTGAGAGAGGTTGAATGGAAATTCTAAGTGCAACTGAGGCTAAAGCTAATTTATTAAATTTGCTTGAACAGGTCAATCAAGATCATTTACCTAGAATGATTACCAGTCAAAAGGGTGATGCTGTTTTAGTTTCTAAAGAAGACTGGAAAAGTTTGCAAGAAACACTTTATTTACAATCTATTCCGGGTTTTGTGTCCAAACTCAAAAAAGCTGAACAGTCCAATGATTGGGTATCCGAAGAAGAGTTTATGAGGGCGTTAGATGGTTTGGAAGATTGAATTTAGCCGTGATGCCCTTAAAGAAGTCACGATATGAGTAAGATGTTGAAATTTACTTAAGTTAAAGGGAGTAAAAGATTTCAAATGGTAGATCCTATTACTTTAATTCCAACCGCAATTCAAGGTTATAATTGGATTCGGATGTGGCATGAAAAACAAGCTAATCCACCCCATCTTCCTGATAATGCGCTGTTGTTATTTAAGCGGTTTAAAGAGGCTTATGATACAAAAAATATTATCAAACTTGGTTTTACTCTCTCAGATAATTATCGAGGAGATTTGAATGGAGTTTCTACTAAGCAAGAATACCTTAGTAGCCTAAAACGAGTTTTTGATAGTTTACCTTTATTATCTCCTTGCTTGTCGATTAATGTTTATAGTATTATCGAAAATCGTAACGATGTAGTTTCTGCAATTATTGATACCCAATCAAAGACATCGTTTTTAGGAATTCCCCTGACAAATTATGATTCTACGCCTATTCGTTGTGAAATTCGTCCTGAACAGGGGTTATGGGTAATTACTAAGATGTTTATTGAATGGCGATTAATTTCATAGTGTAATAGTTTTACTGAAGTTTAACAAGCGGTTTAGTAGATTTCAATTATAACGCTTCGCCTTGTTTCGCGTCTTTTAAGAAATATGCGATCGCAGTATCTCCTAAACCTTTTGTAGCAATTGCACCTGCACCAGCAGAAAGCACACTACCTAAACCTGGCACAAACTTCAAGCCAATATCAGCAATACCAATCATTCCTGCATTTGCACCAATACCTACCCCCGCAGTAACAACAAAGTCTTTAACTGTTTGTTCTGAAAACTCACGACCACTTAGCCAACCAATATACATAACCATAAAAGTTTGAATAGTTGCAACGGGTAGAATTGCAGAACCTGGAATGGGGTTTGCGGAAACAATACCAGAAAGAGCTATACAAGCAGTAACAACAGTTCTGGCAATGCTAAGTTGAAATTCTTGAAAATGTGCCATCCGAGCTAAAGATCCCCTTGTTTCTTGTGGGGTATATTCAATCATTTTTTCTGTTAATTTGTTGATATTCCAACGCTCATCTGTGTCAGGAAGTATTAAACCATTTTTTCCCTCTTCATATTTAGCATAAGCAACAGTTGGAATAACACCCTTGACATGAGGACGCAAGTTTTCTCTTGTTTGCAAATAACCGTAAAAATTTGTGACTTCTTCTTGAATATTCTGATTTTTTGTTTCATTGTCCGTTGGTAACCAAACTTTAGGAGGATCTAATTCGTCACATTTACTTAACACTCCAATAATGGGTAACTCGCGTTTATATTTTTTCTTAATCTCTTTGATAATTGATTCACAAATATTGAGGTCTTCTTGACTAGCACTGTGAACTTCAGTTGCTTTACAGACGAAAAGGATTACATCTGGGCATTTTTGATGAATCGCTTGTATAATACTGTCATAGGCTGTTGTAGCTGAATCATCCTGTATTGGAGCTTGAGCATCTTGTAAACCTCTTGTATCCAACAGATGCAATAAATCAATCCCATCGTGATAATAGTCCTTCCATTCAGCCTTACCTGTTTCTGGCTTTGTATCACTAACTTCGGCTACTTTTAAACCACAAATCGCATTAATTAAAGATGATTTACCAGATTTACACCGCCCAATTACCATAATTCTTGGAGGTCGCAGCCCTAACATCACAGAACGCAGATTGTCAAGATTGTCTTGTAAACCTGTTTTAAACGGAACAATATTAGGGATTTTATCAATAATATCGTTTAAAGCTATTATTATTGCTTCATTACGCTTTAAAGCTTGTAGTTTATTTCTATCCTTATCAATAGCCATACAGGGACTCCCATTCTGTAAAATCTAGTAAAATGGCTAAAATAATTTTACTCTATAGCAGATTTTAGCACACATTAATTGAATGTGTTAACTATTTATAATTTAAAAAAGTTAGAAAATCAGGGCTATTCAATTTGATCCTCAATCTTAACAAACTTCTGAAACGCTAATTTTGCCGCCCCTATCATTCCCGCTTGATTTCCTAATTCCGCAATTAATATTTCTAACCCCTCTCTACAAATTAATAAAACTCGTTCTTCTAATTCTGCTTTTAAAGAAGGTAAAAATAAATCCGCCCCCGCACTAATTCCCCCGCCTAAAATAATCGCTTCTGGGGTTAAGACATAAATTAAATTCGCTAATCCTATTCCTAATAATTTACCGTATTGTTGCCAATATTCTAAGGCTTTTTTATCTCCCGTTACAGCTTTTTTCGCTAATTCTGCGGGTTCTAATCCCGTATCTCGACGAATCCCTTGTACAGAAGTATATTGTTCTAATGAACCTCGATTTCCACTATTACAAATCGGGCCATCAAAATTAATACTAATTAACCCTAACTCTCCCGCCGCTCCTTGATGTCCAACAAATAATTCCCCATTTAAAATAATCGCCCCGCCAACGCCTGTTCCTAATGTTAATAAAATTAAATTTTGAAACCGTCGCCCCGCCCCTAACCACGCTTCCCCTAACCCCGCACAGTTGGCATCATTGGCTAAAATCACAGGTAAACCCGTTTTTTCTTCTAATACCCAACCCAACGGAACATCCTGCCATCCCGCTAAATTAATCGCCACTTTGGCAATTTTCCCCGTCCCATCCACAGGGCCCGGTGTTCCCAAACCAATCGCTCGAATACTATTGACATTTTCTCTAATTTGTGCTATTGCCTCAACCAATGTTGCTAAAACAGCTTCTGGTGTCGCAGGTTGGGGTGTGGGAACGGTTAAGGATTCATAACAAGTCCCATCGGCGGCGAAACGTCCCAATTTAATCGCCGTCCCCCCTAAATCAATTCCAATGACTTGTACTGACTGTTCACTATTCACTGTTTATAGTAAGCCCTTTAGGGCTTGAGCCAAAAGAACGAAAGAGTTAAGAAGCCCTGAAGGGCTTACTACTTAAATATCGGGTTCATCAACCATGCGGCGGTCAATACTAGAATTGAAAACAGGTTCGACCCGAATGGCTTTAATGGCACTGGGACGAACAACCATATATTCTTTAGACGTGGTATCTTCTGCCCGGTGTTTGATGGGAACATTGACAAATTCACTACTATCAAACTTGGGCAGTAAAACTTTGTTGTACCACACTTGAAACTCTTGCATTGTGGGAAACTTAATTTCTTCTCGATGACCCCCCTCAATCATGAGGTGTACGACATATTCATCAGGCGTTCTGGGCATAATGACTCGCAGCTAAAAACGGGTTGGTTAACCTAATCAGACGTTAACCGTTGATGATTAGTGTCTCATTAATTGGCGATAAAGTCTACTCCAATGATGGACACAATCTTTCTTTACAAAAATTGACAAAAAACAGGGGTGGTGGGGTTGACAAAACCGGGAATTCATGGGAAACTATTTATAATATAATGGGATGGTTGCAAAAATTTTAAAATTGCAACCATCCCATTATATTAACTATCAATATCTTAACACAGCCCCAACTTTTAAGCAACCCCAAAAATCGAAAATTTTTCTAAAAAAACAACAAAATTAAATGATTTTTAGCATAGATTCTTATAGATTACACCGATGAGGGAGTTGATATTCACCGAATCTAATCCGTGTGAATCGCTTTAATGTGTTTAAATCGGTACTTTTGTCAAGGTTTAATCAAACAGTTCACCCGAATCTGAAGCGATACCCTTAAAATGTTCAATCGATGGGAGCCAACACCAAAAAAATGTTCCTGTTGCGGATTTAAGATTGCTAAATTAGATCTCTCAATCCGAGAATGGATTTGTTTAAATTGCGGTGAATCTCATGATGGCGCTAGCCGCGCCTGCTGGCGCATCGAGATGTTAATGTCGCAGTTAATATAAAAGTCGCCGGAGGGCATTCGGAGACTTTAAACGGACGTGGAGGCAAGCGTCAGACTACAGCTATTTGTAGCAGCAGCCAGCGAATCGTCAACCCACCAGCATTTCAACAATTATCGATTTTCGATTTGTTGCAATAGATGGAATCTCCCTCGTTCTACGAGGGGGCGGATGTCAAGAGTAAGCTATATACTCAATTACGCACAGGCAAGATGCCTGTTCCACAACTCGCAAGATGCCTGTTCCACAACTCGCAAGATGCCTGTTCCACAACTCATATACTGGAATTCATAATGCCGAAACGTACTGACATAAAGAAAATTTTGCTGTTAGGCTCTGGGCCCATTGTAATTGGACAAGCCTGTGAGTTTGACTATTCAGGAACTCAAGCCTGTAAAGCCCTGCGGGAAGAAGGGTATGAGGTGGTGTTAGTCAACTCTAACCCGGCAACAATTATGACTGACCCAGAAACAGCCGAACGCACCTATATTGAACCTTTGGTGCCTGAAGTCGTCGCCAAGGTGATTGAAAAAGAACGCCCCGATGCTTTATTGCCGACAATGGGAGGTCAAACCGCCCTTAATTTAGCCGTTGCTCTAGCAAAAAATGGCATATTAGAAAAATATGGAGTCGAACTGATTGGTGCTAAATTAGAAGCCATTGAAAAAGCCGAAGATCGGCAACTCTTCAAAGAAGCAATGGAACGAATTGGCGTCGCTTGTTGCCCTTCGGGAATTGCCAATACCATGAATGAAGCGCGAGATGTAGCGCGTCAAATTGGCAGTTATCCATTAATTATTCGTCCCGCCTTTACCATGGGAGGAACTGGAGGCGGGATTGCCTATAACCAAGAGGAATTTGAAGAAATTGCTCAATCCGGTTTAGATGCGTCTCCGGTGTCTCAAATTTTAATCGAACAATCCCTCATCGGTTGGAAAGAATACGAATTAGAAGTGATGCGGGATCTCGCTGATAATGTGGTGATTATTTGTTCAATTGAAAATCTCGATCCCATGGGCATCCATACGGGGGATTCAATTACCGTTGCTCCCGCCCAAACCTTAACCGATAAAGAATATCAACGACTGCGGGATGCGTCGATTAAAATTATCCGAGAAATTGGGGTAGAAACCGGAGGTTCTAATATCCAATTTGCGGTTAATCCCATGACGGGAGATGTGATTGTCATTGAGATGAATCCCCGTGTCAGTCGGTCTTCCGCCTTAGCTTCAAAGGCTACCGGGTTCCCCATCGCTAAATTTGCGGCGAAATTATCGGTGGGATATACCTTAGATGAAATTAAGAACGATATTACCAAAAAAACCCCCGCTTCCTTTGAACCCACAATTGATTATGTGGTGACAAAAATTCCCCGATTTGCCTTTGAGAAATTCCCCGGTTCTGAGCCTGTTTTAACCACACAAATGAAGTCCGTTGGGGAAGCCATGGCAATTGGTGGAACCTTCTGTGAATCCTTCCAAAAAGCCTTACGATCTTTAGAAACGGGGTTAGCAGGTTGGGGTTGCGATCGCTCAGAAAAACTCTCTAGTTTAGATCATATTCGTTCCGGTTTACGCACACCTAACCCAGAACGAATTTTAACCGTTCGTAACGCGATGATCTTGGGAATGACGGTTGAAGAAATCTATGAACTCACGGGAATTGATCCTTGGTTCTTAGATAAAATGCAGGAATTATTAGAAACCGAAAAATTCCTGAAACGAACTTCCTTAAAACAGTTAGAGGCTGATAAATTATTAGCGGTGAAGCGGCTAGGATTTAGCGATCGCCAAATTGCCTTTGCCACAAAAACCACTGAAGATGAAGTCCGCACCTATCGCCAAGAATTAGGGATTAAACCTGTTTATAAAATGGTGGATACCTGTGCGGCAGAATTTGAATCCATGACCCCGTATTATTATTCAACCTATTGGGAAGAAGACGAAATTTTACCCTCAACTAAACCCAAGGTGATGATTTTAGGGGGTGGCCCCAACCGCATTGGACAGGGGATTGAGTTTGATTATTGTTGTTGTCATGCCTCCTATTCGTTACGCGCAGAAGGCTATGAAACCATCATGGTTAACTCTAACCCAGAAACGGTTTCAACGGATTATGATACCAGCGATCGCTTATATTTTGAACCCCTAACCAAAGAAGATGTTCTGAATATTATTGAAGCGGAAGAACCTGTTGGAATTATTATTCAATTTGGCGGTCAAACCCCTCTAAAATTAGCCTTACCCCTACAACGAGCGTTAGAAAAACTGCCCCTGAAAACCAAAATTTGGGGTACTTCGCCCGACTCCATTGATATTGCTGAAGACCGAGAACGGTTTGAAAAAATTCTGCGGGAATTGAATATTTTACAAGCCGAAAATGGCATGGCTCGCAGTTTCAAAGAAGCGTTAAAAGTGGCAAAACGCATCGGCTATCCCGTAGTCGTGCGTCCGTCTTATGTCTTAGGAGGGCGGGCGATGGAAATCGTTTATTCCGATGAAGAATTAGAACGATATATGCTGTTTGCGGTGCAGGTAGAACCGGATCACCCAATTTTAGTCGATCAGTTCTTACAAAATGCCATTGAAGTGGATGTCGATGCGATCGCTGACCCAAGCGGAAATGTCGTTATTGGTGGCATTATGGAACATATCGAACAAGCCGGAATTCACTCTGGGGACTCGGCTTGTTCAATTCCATTCCAAACCTTATCAGAAACCGCCCTCGCCACCATTCGTCGCCAAACCATTGAACTCGCCAAAGCGTTAAATGTGGTGGGACTGATGAATATTCAATTTGCCGTCCAAGGGGAAAAGGTCTATATTTTAGAAGCGAATCCCCGTGCATCTCGAACAGTTCCCTTTGTTTCCAAAGCCATTGGGGTTCCCTTAGCCAAAATTGCATCCCGGGTGATGTCCGGTAAATCCTTAACGGAATTAGGCTTAACCGAAGAAAAACTCCCCACTTACGTTTCGGTGAAAGAGGCGGTGTTACCCTTTGCTAAATTCGCTGGAACCGATGTGCTACTAGGGCCGGAAATGCGCTCTACAGGGGAAGTCATGGGTATTGATACCGACTTTGGTAAAGCCTTTGCGAAGGCAGAACTCGCCGCCGGACAAGTGCTACCTTTATCAGGAACGGTGTTTGTCTCGATGAATGATCGGGATAAACAAGCTATTGTACCTGTGGTTGAGGATTTCTTGGCGTTAGGGTTTAAAGTCAGTGCTACCATTAACACTCGCAAAGTGCTCTGGGAAAATGGCGTAAAAGTCGATATGGAATTGAAACTGCACGAAGGACGACCGAATATTCTGGATGCGATTAAAAATCAGGCGGTGCAGTTGGCAATTATTACCCCGTCTGGGGAAGAGTCCCGCAGTGATGGAATTCTGATCCGTCGTTCGGCTTTAGCGTACAAAATCCCCATCATCACAACAATTGCAGGGGCTAAAGCAACGGTGGCTGCCATTCGTTCCTTGAAGTCTACTCCCATTGAGGTGAAAGCCCTTCAAGATTATTATCTCTAATAATATAGTGTTGGGTGTTGACGGTTGACCCTGGACGGTTGACCGTTGACCAAAAAACGAGACGCAAGCCCCTGGCTTCAGACATGGGGATAAGTCGGTAGGGATTTTTAAATCCCGTGAAACGATTGTGTGGCTTTAGCCACAGTGGTATAATGAAGACAAAGCAAGTAAGAATAACCATCTACCTGTTGATTCATCCTAGTACGGAGAAATCCCGGCAACGGACATACCCAACTTGATTTGGAATAGTTAAAGGGCAAATAATGGCAGGATGTTGAGCGTACCTAACTGGCATTGTGATGGACTCGGAAAGCGAAAACAATTTAAAAGTAAGCGCAATTGCAATACCTGTCGTAGTGGTAGTTGTTTTGAGCGTCTAGGGTGTTTTTGCCAGCACCATTGAAACTTCGTTTGTGGAGTCTTCAAGAATCCCCCGGCTTTAGCCGTGGGGAGTGTCAACAACAGCCAAAACGCCTTGTCTGCTCCCGGTTTCTTTAAAAATGGATTCTTTTGGATAATAATTGTTCTTCTAACGCTGCAATTCGGTTATAAGCGGCGGTTAGCTGTGCGGTGAGGCGCTGAATTTGAATATCTGCGGTCAAGGTAGGTTCCCGACTGTAGTAATTGCTTTCTATATAGTCGTCATCTATGAGGACATCTTTGTGTTCCTGTACGGATGAATTTTGTCGGGTTTCTGAGGAATTTAAGGAGGAAACTGAAAAACCATACTCCAGAAGGTTAGAAGTTGCTGAGGTAGGTTCGGTTGATTCTTCCTGGGATAAATGCTCAGAGACTTGATCCGTAAGCTGTTTAATCATTTCGTATAACGCATCTACTTTATTCGTCAACGCGACAACTTGTTTGGTTAGCCCATCCATAAAAATACTCCTGTTTAACTCAAAAATCTCTTAAGTTAATCCTAGACAGCAAAAAGACAATATCCCATTATTTACTAAATTATTTAACCTTTTGCTGAAGTCTTCTGTTACGCATCTTTGCATACTGAAAGAAAGTCACCTTTTCCTGCTGATCATCGATCCTAAAACTCCACATATTCGGCGGGTGGGTCTATTCTTTTTTATCGTAGGAAGTACCGGAGTTCTTATAGATCAAAATATTTTGATTGCTATTTTTATAATTAACTCCAAAACTTTAATCCGCCCAAATCCCAAAAAGATCCTGGAAAAATAGTTGATTGAATCTTGTATAGATTTAATCCTGATAAAAAATTATTGAAATCCCTTAATATAAATTTTATTGATGCTGTTGATCAGTTTTTCCAGGAAACTCAAATTCAACACTTAACTTAAAATTCCCGACCTCTGGGACAAAAAGCTTCATTTCTCAAAAATAGTCCTGTTGTCCTCTTTTTCTAAAACCGCCCAAACTCATTAAATTTCAAAATTTTGTCATGAAACGTTGATTTTTTATCACAGAGGTCTTGAAAAATAGAGACAGTTAGTGTATTCCTAACCTAATTCTACCTGAAGGTAGATGTTACAAACTAACTGATTCTACTTTATGTAGATTTTTCCAGCTGATCAGCAAAAAATGATTGCGAGTTTAAGGTTGTTGTGATTATATTAAGAATTGTAACAAACCTTTGACTTTTGCCTCTCCTGTGAGGGAATTCATCCGTTAATCTCGTGTTTAGGAGCAGCCAGAATGAAAGCCCTGATCCAACAAAACCCGTCTGATATCGTCTCCCAAGTCGCAGACTATTTCCAACGCAGTATTGGGAAATGGTATTCAGAACGGCGTTACTACACCCTACCCGAGGGAGACACTCAAGAAGTCGCCAGCGAGATTACCGTAGAGTTTTTACAACAAGGTAGCCCTGAACTGATTAATATTGCTCAATTACACCAATTAGATGATCCGACGATGATTACCTGCGGGTCAAAAGTCAACTGGAAAAGTTCTAATTCCGTCTCAGGAAAGAAATTATCGCAGGGAGCAACGGTGTTTGGTGTTTCAGAAACCCTACTTTATCGAGATCAGGGGTTTATGACACCTAAACCCGTTGTTGCCCAATATTATATGCTGGATGCCAATACATTGTGCCTCCGAACCGAGTACAATGGTTCTGTATTTGAAGAAGAACTTAAACTGGTGGGTCAGCGATACCGCACCCGACAAACGATTATTTCACGCGCTGGGGAACAAACTATGATTGGCCAATATTTAGAAAAACGGATTGAGTAATCTGTGAAGCGAAGGTTTTTTCTACAAGGAATGAGTACCTTAACCTTGAGTAGTGTCGTAGCCGGATGTAGAGACGTGCCATGGCACGTCTCTACGGCGCTCAGGGTTGAAGTTCTTAAAGGCTCTGTTCCCGTGCAAATGGTGAGCAAGTTTCGCCAACAAGTTGAGCAAGACGGAGTTGATTTTGTTCCTCAACCCCAACTCAACAATTTATTTAGAGTATTACAAAAATCGAAATCCCCATCTTCTCCTCAGTCATCATCTCAAGCTGATTTGGTCATGATTGGAGATTTCTGGTTAAATTCTGCCATTCAACAACAACTGATTCAACCCCTTGATCCTAAATTATGGCCGCAATGGTCACAACTTCCCCCCCGTTGGCAAAATATTGTCCGACGGAATTCTGAAGGTAAATTTGATTCTAAAGGAAAAATTTGGGGGGCGCCTTATCGTTCAGGAAGTACCGTTATTATTTATCGGGTTGATAAGTTTAAAGCGTTAGGATGGACACCTCAAGACTGGAGTGATTTATGGCGTCAGGAATTGCGTCATCGGATTTCTTTACCGAATCAAGCACGGGAAGTCATTGGTTTAACGTTAAAAAAATTAGGCTATTCTTATAATACTGCCGATTTAAGCCAAGTTAAAAACTTAGAATCCGAACTGCTTAAACTGCATCAAAATGTTAGACTTTATGATTCTAATAGTTATCTAAAACCGTTAATTTTAGGAGATACTTGGTTAGCCGTGGGTTGGTCTACGGATATTTCTCCAGAAGTACAATATCAAAATGGATTAGCCGCCGTTGTTCCCAAATCGGGTACTGCTTTATGGTTAGATTTATGGGTGAAACCTGCAAAGGTTCAAGCTTCTCCTACGGTAGAGACGTTGCATGCAACGTCTCTACTAGCAGATCAATGGATTGATTTTTGTTGGTCGCCTCAAGTCGCAACTCAACTGTCATTATTAACCGCAACAACATCTCCTATTATTTTAGGAATGAACCCGGAAGAGTTACCCCAATCATTAAGAGAAAATCCGCTATTATTGCCTCAATCTTCTATTTTAGAAAAAAGTGATTTCCTCCAGCCCCTTTCCCAAAATTCTATCAAACAGTATCAACAATTATGGGAAAAAATCAGACTGGGAACCTAGATCTCTACTCATTATATCTGTAGAGACGTGCCATGGCGCGTCTCTACTAAATCTTGAATCATTCCCTATTCCCTAGTTATTCAAAAACTAATTCTGAAGGTTGTTCTTTTTGAGAAATAGGAATGGAAATTTCAAACACGGTGAAATTGTCTTGATCTCGATAACAATGAATATCTCCTCGATGCTGATCGACGACAATTTTATAACTAATGGATAACCCTAAACCCGTTCCTTTTCCGACAGGTTTTGTGGTAAAAAACGGATCAAACAGTCGATTTTTAACTTTATCTTCAATTCCAGGGCCATTATCTCGAATAATAATTCTGACTTGATCTAAAGGCGGAAATTTACATTTTTTATCGCTGAAATTTGGATGAATCACATCCGTACTAATTTTAATAATTCGAGGTTCAGGTTGATGTTCTAAGGCATCAATAGCATTACTCAAAATATTCATAAAAACCTGATTTAACTGTCCAGCATAACACTCCACCCTCGGTAATTTGCCATAATCTTTAATTAACTCAATCCCCTGAAAAGCGCCTTTAGGTTTTAAGCGATTTTGTAAAATTAAAAGGGTGCTATCAATGCCATCATGAATATTAACAGGCTTCATTTCAGCTTCATCTAATCGGGAGAAGTTTCTCAAAGACACCACAATTTGACGAATCCGATCCGCCCCCATTTCCATTGAAGATAGAATTTTCGGTAAATCTTCCACTAAAAACTCTAATTCAATTTCTTGAGATTTTGCTTGAATGTCTGGAGTGGGATTAGGATAACTCTCTTGATACAATTCCAATAATTCTAAAATATCTTGAGTATATTCTTTAGCATAAGTGAGATTCCCATAAATAAAATTAACCGGATTATTAATTTCATGGGCAACTCCCGCCACCATTTGTCCTAAACTAGACATTTTTTCACTTTGAATTAACTGGGCTTCCTTTTGTTTCAAATCCTGTAAGGCTTCACTCAGATGAAACGCTTGAGTTTGGGCGGCTAAGGCAGCGGCGCGGGTTTGGGCGTATAATTCAGCTTGGTCAATGGCGATCGCTAACTGATCCACCACCGCCCGTAAAAGCTCCACCTCACTGTCCCGCCAAGGTCGAAACACTTGATAATGATTACAAACCACCGCCCCCCGTTGACCGGAGCGCGTTTCTAACGGTAACAGCAACAACGAAAAAATCCCCGCCTGCTGGAAAAACTGACGGGTCGATTCATCCAACACGGTTGTGGTTTCAATATTATCAATTTGAATTGTCGCCGCCATGCGAATTTTTTCCGCTAATAGAGGAATTTGAGCCGGGGGATAATCCTGTAACCCATTCAATAAATTAGGATTTTGCGCCTCGTGGGTAACGGTAAAACTCGGTTGTTGATTCGGCTGCATCGGCAAATACCAAAGAAAATGGCATTGATCCACTTGCAACAACGCTCGAATTTCATTCACCGCCGTGCCTAAAATCGTATCAATATCTAAAGAATCCCGAATTTGACTGGCTAAACGAAACAGTAACCCTTCCCGGCGACTTTGTAACTCTTCCCGCGCCTTCACCCGATCAATACCAACGGCCAAGGCATTCGCCACCCATCCCAATACCCCTTGTGCTTCCTGATTGAGAATTTCATCACTACAAATCCCCATCAACCCCACTAAACGACCTTCCACCACCAAAGGAAAATTAAGGGTTTGGTGTCTAGTTCCCGGAAGAGAATAGGGAAATTTATGGCTTAAAACATCAGTTTCGGTTAGATGGCCTTCATAAACCGTTAATCCCGCACTCGCTTGCAAATCTAACAAATTGCTTTGAAGATTCAATGTCCAAATTCCTACCCCTGAGATTTTGGGGTATTGGGCGATGGCTTCTGTACAACGGCCCAAAATCCCAGCAATTGACCCCCCATGTCCGAGGGCGGTTCCCACTTCTGCTTCTAATTGAGAGAGTCGTGAGCGCTCTAATAAGAGAGTTTCCGCTTGTTTTCGTTCGGTAATATTGCGGGAAACAGCAATCATTTCATCAAGAGTTTCTGAATCCTGATTTTCCAACCCATGACAGGTACTTTCAAACCAAATATAGTTTCCATTGCGACATCGAATTCGATAACTAATCGTGTAAATATCTGAACTATTTTGCAGGAGCAGACATTTTGGGTTAACAACGTCTAAATCCTCCGGGTGAATCAACTCATATAACGATTGTCCGATCAATTCTTCAGGTTCATATCCCAAAAGTTGCCGACTGGCTGGAGAAGCATATAAATAAATGCCATCAGGGCTATGTCGGGAAATTAAATCCGTCGCATGATCCGCTAAAAGCCGATAACGAGCTTCACTTTCTCGCAAAGCATCTTCCGATTGTTTGCGGTGGGTAATATCCGTTTGTATACCAATAAAATGGGTTAAACGTCCTTCTCGGTCACGCACCGGAGAAATCGAGAGTTCATTCCAAAAGTACCGACCATCTTTACGGTAATTTTTGAGGGTGGCAACACAATCGTGCTGATGGGTAATGGCATGACGAATGCGAGCTAGTTCAGAGGGATCAGTATCTTCCCCTTGCAGTAATCGACAATTGCGTCCTAACACTTCTTCTGTGCTATAGCCCGTTAACCGTTCAAAGGCGGGATTACAGTAAATAATCGGACAATCCGGTTGAGTAAAATCACTAATTACAATCCCACTGGGACTCGCTGTAATCGCCCGTTCTAAAAGTCCCAGACGTTCTTGGGACTGTTTGCGTTCGGTGATATCAATCCCGGTGATAATCAGATGACTGATTAAACCATTAGGTTGTAGCAAAGCTGTATGTGACCAGGCAATCCAATGGCGTTGGCCATCGGGTCGAATCCATTCGGTTTCCCCCAGGGTGGAGTCGGAAGCGGAGTCAACTTGAGGAGAAGATTGTTGATTTTTCCGAGGTTTGGGGGGTTCGTCAAACTCAATCATGATTGATTCTGACGCCAAGTTGCTAGGGTTAGCGAGGGGAAATAGGGTTAATCCCAATTCATCTAAGGTTTTTCCCTCCACTTCCTGGGCTAAATATCCGCTTAATTCTTCACAGGTGCGATTAAAGCGAATAATTTTACCATCGGGATCAAGGACAATCACTAAGGCGCTGACGGTATCGAGAACGGCGCAAACAAAGTCCCGTTCTTGACGAACCACTTCCCAAACTTGCTTACGTTCATTAATAATATGTTCGAGTTGATTAAATTTAGTTTTTGTCTGAATCAGTTGACGATGTAAATTGATTTGGCTAATAATTTGATGACTCAGGGATTGTAAAGCGTCGAGGGTATCACAGGACAATTCACGGGGATGATAATCCATAATAGAAATCATTCCCAACATGACGTGATCCGTCGTCATTAAAGGAATACCGAGATAAAATCGAATGGGTTGCTCCCCTGTAACTAAGGGTTGGGTTGCCAAACGTTTATCCTTGCAAGTATCAGGAATAATAATCAGTTTTGGAGGTTGCTTTAAGCTTTGATAGGTGTCTACAAACCGGACTGAATTTTCCGGTTCGGCTCTATCCTCCATCCTCGATTCCGGTGGAGTGTGCAATTCCATGATAAACTCACAGAAGTTTAAATACGGGTGTATCGTTCCGGTTAAACCCACTTGAGATTTCAACCACTGATGGGTGGTATCGCGAAATGTAATTAAAGCAATGGGCGCCTGAGCCAGATAAGACGCTAAGTGAGTCAAATCATCAAAGGGAATTTCAGAAACCGTGTGGATGACCTGAGAAAGAGTATTGCCCTCTGGGCTAAACATGGTTTGACCTAAAAATCTTGCATTCATTGATAATCACCATACAGGGGAATGGCTATCTATCAGGAAGCGGGTATGCGACGCTCTGATGAGACTTTGCAGTAAGAGCTTGATTCTCAAACCCCCACTCACGGTTGATGATTGACGATTTAACAGTCAATGGTCAACCGTTAACAGTCAACAGTCAACTGACATTTGTTTGACTCGCCTTAGCTGTATGACATTGTTTGTCCAAACGTCCTGATCTCACAGTACAGACGCGCCATGGCACGTCTCTACATTTATTTACCTTAATCTTAACAAAGGTTTAAGCCCTTCGCGGAACTGAGTCTCAAATCCTTAGAATTCAACGCTGATTTAATTTTTCCGAAAAATTAAGGATTTTGCACCATTTTTTCGGTCTAACTTAATGTCTATTTTGTCCAAAAAAGTTGAAAAAATTTAGTTTTTTTACAAAAATTTAATTAAGATTCTTACAGGATTTAACAAACTGAAGCCCTCTACTGTGATAATAGAAAAGTAACACAGATCAAAGTCCCTTGATCATATCCCGTTTAAAAATACGAGATCGCTGATAGGGAAAAGAAGGAATGCTTTTACTCTATAATTAAAGTTATGGCACTTTTGCATTCCAATCCACATCTAAAGCCTGTTTTGAATCCCCTTGATTGTGAATGAGCAGGGCATCTCGACTAAGGAACATGAATCGCTATGTCTGTACTCCAAGATTCTATACCCACTATTTTGGCTGTTGACGATAGTACAGTCATGCAAGGGCTGGTGCAACAAGCATTAGGGAAAGAATACCGTGTTCTGGTGGCCGATAATGCGGTCGATGCTTTGTCGATGATTTACCATGAACGAGTTTCGGTTTTGCTTCTGGATGTGGCAATGCCGGGAATTGATGGTTTAGAACTCTGTCGCACCGTTCGCAGTATTCCCCAGTTTCAAAATTTGCCTATTATTATGTTAACAGCACGGGATGGCGCTTTTGATAAGGTTCAAGGTCGTTTGGCGGGGGCAACGGAATATCTGACCAAACCCTTTGATGCTCAACGGTTATCTGAAGTTGTGGGTCAAGTTCTGCAATTAAATTAGGAAGGGTTAGCCACTATAAGTTTTAAAAGTGTCTTTTGAAGGGTGGAAATTAGCTTTAAGCAATATTCCTTCTTCGGCTAAATTAGATCAAGGAATACTATAATCTTGAATAATATCACGCTGCTTGAGCCTTTCTAGCATTTCTAAGGAAATCTGATCGCCAAAAAAGACGACACAAAAGTGATCATAAGCTGCAAATTGAACTGATCCCTGAGATTCAATTTCAAGGTGCAAAATCTGATAGCCTAGATAATCATTTTCCCTAAAAAGGGGTAAAATGTTTTGAACATTCTCCCTTGTTAATTTCATCAATAAACCGGAACCTGCTAATATACTCTTACTTTCAGAAAACGGCGAGGAAGCTCCAATACGCCGCGCTTTCATCTGTGGAAAATTAAGCTGATCATCCAGTACCCAAACGGCTAATTGACTTGACTCCCCAGCTAAAGTCATTACAACGGCTTCAAATAAGTCTTCAAGTATATCATGATTAGCTTGGATCTCACCCTTCAAACTCATAATTGTGTTTCCTGATATAAAGATTTAAGACTTTCTTAAAGTTGTTGCTCTTTTTGCTATTCTAATTAAACTCCGGGGGGAAGTATAGCGATTAACCGTAATTCGAGAGAGGCGATATTTATTAGTGTAACGATTAATCCGTAGCATATTCCCATCATAAACATACCCCGTTAAATAATAGGGAGATAAGGATTTTTCAACTCTGCGATTTACTTTTCCAAAGGGATAAGCAAAATGAGCCGCAACCCATTTATTTTTATCTAAATCTTGCATACAGGTTCTCAGATCAAGTTTAGCTTGTTCGAGTTCAAATTTTAACTTTTTACCCTTAATTAAAGTTAATTTTTCATGAGTTTGACCATGAGATTGGATATCATAATAGCCCCGTTTATAGCCATCCCGCAATTCTTCACAACTGACATGAGGTATAAAGTCTTTTAATTTAACTCCCATTAATCCTGGATTGATAAACCAAACAATTTTAACTTTTTTGTTATAGTTTTCTTCTAAATCTTTTAAAATTGGTAAAACATTCTGATGAACTCCTTCATAACCATCATCAAAGCTAATCATGATCGGTTTTTGTCCAATCCGTTCTTGAGGAATAGGTTGTGATTTTTGAATAAAATAGGTAAATAAATCTTGGGTGGTTAAAAACCAATAGTTATTTTGAGCTAAATAATTCAGGAAAGTATATAAATCCTGTTTGAAATAATCATTATCAAATTGTAACCGTTTTTCTGCACTTTGATTAATATTGGCTTCGTCAATAATATCGTGTAATCCAAAAATAGGAATTCTTACACTAGAGGTTTTATAGGTAACTGCAAAAGCAGGAAGATTTAACCCAATGACACAAAGTAAGCTAATCAAAAAAACAAGCAAAACCCGGTTTTTTCTAAACCATTCTGGCTGAATAATAGGAATCTTCATAAGCTAATGTATCATTCTTTGATGCTAACAAGTGGTTAACTGAGTGCATGATGAATCCATTCTATAGCGCTACTTGAAGAGGGAACAGAAAGAAGTGAAAGGGTTTCAGGTTTCACTTTTACTCGTTCATATTTCTTAACGTTGCTACCGCAGAGGGTGAAATCCGGCTGAGGTAACGGAAGATCCAATATTTCATAATCGTGTCTAAAATGACGGGGAAAGTAGCGATAAACAAAAAGATAAAGCTGCGATTTGGTGCAATTCCCAAGTGACTTGAAAATCCTTCTAATAGAACTTCCCAACCATGGGGAGAGTGAAAACCCACAAAGATATCGGTGAGTAAAATAATAATAAAGGCTTTAGCACTATCACTCAAATCATACATGACAGTATTGAGCAAAGCTTTTAAAGCAATCAACCCTTGTTGATTCAAGAGAATCACTAAAGTAAAGGCGATTAATCCCACAAAATCCGCAAAAATATTACTAATAGCTTCACTACTTTTGTGATCAAATTCTTTAGAAATTTCTTCAGCTTTCTCCTCCATTTTCTTTTCCATTTCTTCAGATTCAAGGGTAGGAGTTTTGTAGAGCAAACTACTCATTTGCAGTTCTTCTTCATAGGATTTTAACTCATGAAGGGCTTCTTCTTTCATTTCTGAGTTGAGAAATAAAGGAACTTCATGGGTTTGTCGATAATGTTCTACGAGGGGAATAAAAATAAAGTTTTTCGAGATTTGTTGGGATAAAAGCGGAATTAAAATCAGCATCAACAGAAAGTTAACCGCCGATTTTGTCTTTTTACGAGATGCTCGATAGCTATTCATTAAACGTTCTTCAGATTCATCGTCTAATTCCGTTTGAATCTTTTTAAACGTGCGTCCAATAGAACGAGGTAATGCGCCACTTTTTTTCCCTTTAAACATTTCTCCAGAAGACTCAACTTCCACAAAGTCTAGGGGAGATAAACCCGATGGGTCAGTCGATTTTCCGTTGTTCAGTCTTTTCACAGATGTCAAGCCAGAGGAATCGGAATAGACGAGGGGATTAGAGACAGAAGAATTATGTTGATATCGATCAACAATTTCATCGATAAATTTTAATTTTTCAATAAATTCTATATCTCCAGAGTGATCTAAATTACGAGTCAGTTTAAATTCACCCAGTTTGAATTTAATCGTGTTTAAATGCTTCTCAATATCCTTCATAAAGCACTCTAAAACACTAGGAGTATATTGGGGGGCTTCTTCGGAAACTTTTTGACCTTCAAAATGCTGATCTTCTATAGTTTTTATTGCTAAAGCAGCTTGATAAGCTTGTTCTAAGGCTCGTTCTGGGGTTTTATGAACCCATTGGTTACTAGATTTTAACACATTCAAGAATCGAGTACCTAAACTCCCTTTCTGAAATTTGATAATAGAATTACTCATCTGGATAATAGGGAATAGAACAGGACAAAAGCACCATTAATTTATCAGTTTGTAGAGGGGGTAAATCCATTACTCTTACTCTACATCCGATAAATTACCAGAAAATTACCCCTAATAAGGGGTTGAAGTTGGCCGTTGTAAGCGGGGGAAAATTCTCTGACTTTTAAGACCATTTTAGAAAATTTTACAACCGTTTAAATAGGTTGCATAGTGCTTAAAGGATCAGGAACAGGAAAGGGTTCTTGTTCAAGGGGAACAAACTGATTTTGCTTAACATCATAAGCTAAGATCTCTCCTGTTTCAATTTCATAAACCCAAGCATGAAGTTGAAGTTTTCCAGCCTGTAGCCGAGAGCGAACAACGGGATAGGTTTCTAGGTTGGCAATTTGATTTAAAACATTAGTTTGGGTCGCTATGTTTAATAATTCTTCTCCAGAATATTCTGGATAATTTTCTCGAATAATCCGGCGAATTGGTTCTCCGTAATGTTTCAACCAGTCATAGACTAAAGGCATTTCATCAGACAAGCTTTGGAGTTGTAATAATCCTTTGATACTGCCACAATGGGAATGTCCACAGATGACAATTTCTTTGATATTCAAAGCTTGAACCGCATATTCAATTCCGGTGGCTTCGCTACTATTCAGGGTTCCATAAGGCGGAATAATATTGCCCATATTACGAATAATAAACAGTTCTCCGGGTTTAGTCTGAGTCAGCAAGTTGGGCGCAATCCTAGAATCACAACAGGTGATAAATAAAATCTCTGGGGTTTGACCCTGAGATAGCTGTTCAAAGAAGTCTTGATTAGCCTTAAAGTAATTCTCTTGAAAATCATTCAAACCGCTAATAATGCGTTTAATAGGCATAACTATTTCCTCAATCACTAACAACTCTGGTTACTGGACGGGACTGACTGATAACTGATGCCTATCCTTGTAGCC
This sequence comes from Planktothrix mougeotii LEGE 06226, assembly GCF_015207485.1. NCBI lineage: Bacteria > Bacillati > Cyanobacteriota > Cyanophyceae > Oscillatoriales > Microcoleaceae > Planktothrix > Planktothrix mougeotii. The sequence goes on along the minus strand of NZ_JADEWU010000018.1, from coordinate 45,729 downwards.
TTTGTGAAAATTCCTTTAGTGTATCACCCATTTCGCGTCACTGAACAAACAAACACCTCCTAGTTTTTTGAGTCAAAGAAAATATACTAAGAGAACGGTGAGAAAATTCTAAGAATATTCTTAATTCCAGATTTGGCACTAAAATATGGTTTTAACAAAAATGAAACAATATTTTGTATTCTCAATATCCAGATTCTATACCCCAAGTTTCATTTGTGACGGTATTTTAAAAGCTGCGGGAGCGAGGTAAAAATAAGCTAAATGTTGTTCCTTGATTGATTTGGCTATCAACGGTTAATTTTCCGCCATGTAAGCGACAGATTTCTTGAGCAATTGCTAATCCTAAACCTACACCTCCAGTCTGACGAGATCTCGCTTCTTCAACGCGATAAAACCGCTCAAATAAATAAGGTAAATGTTGGGATTCAATTCCTAAACCTGTATCTTGTATTGTAATTTCAATCTGTTCCTCATCTTGTTGCGCTTTTAAAATAACTTGGCCTCCTTTTTGAGTATATTTGAGGGCATTATCTAATAAATTTAAAAATAGACTTGTTAAATAATCAGGATTCCCAAGAATCCATAAATTTTCGGCAATTATCTGTTTTAAAATAATTTGTTTAGATGCCGATAAAGGTTCCAGTTGTTCAACCAAAGCTCCCAATAAATTTGTTAAATCTACGGGGTGTAAAAACGAAGGTTGAATTTGTCGCAATTCCAGTCGAGCTAAAAATAGCAAGCCATTGGTTAATCGAATTAATCGATCTGCTTCTTTTTCTAAATCTTGTAGCGTTATTTCATATTCTTCTGGGGTACGAATACGACTTAAACTAACACCTATTCTGCCCTTAATAACCGTTAAGGGAGTGCGTAATTCATGAGCAGCATCGGCGGTAAATCGGCGTTCATGTTCAAAGGCAAATTCTAAGCGATCCAACATTTTATCAATGGTTTTAGCCAACCGTCCCACTTCATCAGGAGGGCCTTGATAATCAATCCGTTGAGTAAAATTACTAGCACTAATCATTTGGGTTTTACTAATAATTTCCTGAAGGGGATTTAAAGCCCGATTTGCTAGAAACCAACCCCCTAAGCCAGCAATTAATAAGACTAAAGGAAATCCTAATATCATTAAATTAAACAGATGTTTAGAGGCTTTATAAACAGGCTCTAAAGATTCTGCTACTTGTAACCATACTGTATCCCCTTTTGAAGTCTGAATTGGTTGATTATAAACCCGCCAATTCTTGTCAGGAGAACTTAAATCTAAATATCCCTTTTTCTGGGGAATCAATACAGGAATTGCAGAATAACTACCAAAACCATCCCAAATATGACCTTGTTGATCGATTAATCTGACTGCAATTCCAGCTTGTACAAATTGTTCTGTCAGGGCTTGAGATTCTTCAGTGGAGCGAAAAGCTAAATGACCATCTTTATTAATTAAGTTGCTTAAGGTTTGGGTTGCTGTGACTTGTAGGGTCGTGTTCAGTTGTTTCAACAAACTATGTTCTAAAACAACATAGAGGTAGCTACTAAAGAGCATTAAGGTAAAAGCTAATAATAAAATATACCAAGCCGTTAGTTCTACCCGAATAGTTCGTTTTCCAAAATGTATTTTTTTAATCATTGATTTCTCCCAGCTTTAAACAATATCCAACACCCCGGATTGTTTGTAAAATTTGTTGTTCAAATCCCCGATCAATTTTGCGTCTTACATACCCAATATAGACATCTACAATATTAGAATCGCTGTAAAAATCTAAATCCCAAACGTGTTGCAAAATTTGAGTCCGACTTAAGACTTGTTCCCGATGACGCATTAAATATTCTAAAAGTTTAAATTCTAAAGGACTTAATTCGATTAATTTTGCACCCCGTCGCACTTCTCGTTTAACGGTATCCATCGTTAAATCAGCAACTTGTAATACTGTATCTAATTGTAATGGAGGACGACGTTGTAAGGCTCTTAACCGTGCTAAAAGTTCAGAAAAAGCAAAGGGTTTTACTAAATAATCATCTGCCCCTCGATCTAAACCTTGAACTCGATCTTCTACGTTATCTCGTGCGGTTAAAAGTAATACGGGAGTGATAATTTTATGATTCCGAATTTTACCCAAAAGTTGAAATCCATCCCTGATCGGAAGTAACAAATCTAAAATCATTAAATCATACTCAACCGTTGAGGCATAGTCCCAGCCTTTTTTGCCATCGGTAGCCACATCCACTAGATATCCAGCCTCCCGTAACCCTTGACTAATAAACTGTGCAATTCCCGGTTCATCTTCTACCAGTAAAACGTGCATTGCTTTTCTTTCCTTATTCACGGTAGTTAACTTGATTTAATTTAATTCTATAAGAGTTTAAGGCTCTTTCGTAGATATAGTCGAAAGTTTTCTGTTTGTCCTCTGTTGAACAGCCGTAAACACTCTAGCTTCTACGCTTAAAAAACGAATGCAGAGGATTTACATTTCAAATTATAAAATTTCTAAAATTAAAATTTCTAAAATTAAAATTTTCGGCTAAATTCTTGTCTTTTCTGTTTCCTTGCTCAACTTTAAAAATCCTATTAGCATCCTCTCCATCTTGAGGTGGAGAATAATCTCTATCTAATGACACAACAAAAATTCGTTTTTTTCTGACATGATTAAGGAATAGTATTTGAGGAATCGAAAGATGACTTTGTTTAAAATTAAAGATGCTTATCCCCATTACAAAGAAGAAATTTTTGATGGCAAAGATCTTAAAAAATTCGATGTATATACCGATACAACCAATGAAAAAATTGGCACAGTCTACGATGCCTTAATTGATGAGAATGGGTATTTTCGGTATTTTGTGATTGATACAGGTTTTTGGGTGTTTGGTAAAAAAGTTTTACTACCCGTTGGTCGCGCCCAAATGGACTATGCTAATCAACGTGTTTATGCTCTGGGATTAACCAAAAACCAAGCCGAAGCGTTACCTGAATATACTGATAATATGACGGTAGACTACGATTATGAAGAGCGAGTTCGGGCGGGATATCGGACTTCTAAATCTGCAAAAACCAATTACAATCGGGATAATTATAAATACGAGAACGAGCCCGAATTATATCTAACCCAGGCTCAAAATCATGGCACAATTAAGCTTTATGAAGAACGCTTAATTGCTGAGAAACAGCGTCAAAAAGCAGGTACAGTTTCAGTCGGTAAAACCGTAGAAGTTCGCACAGAACAAGCTAGTGTTCCCGTTGAAAAAGAGCGGGTTGTCGTTGAACGCATGACTCCGACAGGGGAACGACCTGTTAACCCTGGCGAAGCTAATTTCCGCGAAGGGGAAGTGGCTCGCGTCGATGTTTATGAAGAAACAGCCGATATTCGCAAGCAAGCTTTTGTGACCGAAGAAGTCAATGTTCGTAAAGAAGTTGACCGGGATACAGTAACAGCCCAAGAAAAACTGCGTCGGGAAAAATTGAATGTTAAAACCGATGGAGAACCTACGATTAAAGACAAACGTTAAATTCTCGGTTGATTCTGTAGAGAAAGCTTAGTTTTTTCTGTAGAGATGTTCCCCAAAATATCTCTACAGAACCCTAATCTTGTAATTCTTTATAGTGAGTTAAATTTTTACTAATTTTTTTAATTTCAAGCTTGAAAAGAGGTAATAAAGATGGCTTATTCTTATCCTGAAGGGTATCATAAAAATAGGAAAGTTGAACAATTAGCAAAAAAACTCAACGGCTGTTGGATTCAAACCTTAGATGGGGAAGTTGTTGGTCAAGTCATTGATGTTATTTCCAATGCTAAAGGAAAAGTGGAATTAGTCGTTCCTCTGAATATAACTCCTGAAAATCGTCAGCAATTATTGTTACTCAAAGCGAACTTAATTAAACAAACTCATATTGATGATCGTTTACTCTTTATTGAACGAACACCAGAGTTAGAACCCTTTCTCAAGACCCACCCAAATTCCTCAACTCCTCAACAATATTTTCCTACTCCTATTCCATCCTTTTCCCTCAACGATGAAGAAGATGAAACCGATTCAACCTTACCATTACCTGCTTCTGAAAATCAACCCAATATTGTCGATAATATAACCATTCCTTTAAAAGAAGAAAAATTAATCGTCGAACGGGAACGCCGTAAAGTAGGAGAAGTTGTTATTCGTAAACAAGTTGAAACTTATTTTGTTCAAGTTCCGGTTAAACGAGAAAAACTTGTCATTGAGCAAGTCGGAACCGATGATCAAATCTTAGCAGAAATTCCGTTATCTGAAGAAACAATTCGAGTCGTCAAAACCGAAAATCCAGACCCCCAATAGTTGCTTAGTGGGTTTCCATTTGTTGTAAAATAACTTGACGCACTAGAGCCGCTTGTTGTTCTGCTTCCTGTGCTCGCTGTAAAAATTGGCTTTCTGAAAGGGTACGATGGTGGGTTCGAGCTTGGGTTGCCATCCGTCGTGCTAACGCCGCTTTTTCTTCTAACGCCCGAATAGCCCCCCACAACGCCCGTTCCACATCATTTCCTTGTTGTTCGAGTAAACTATCAACAGAATAGGCGTGTCCGACATGGCACCGATACCGCAGCACATTTCCCTCTTGTAATTCCCACAAGACCCCCCCACAGTCTGGACAGGTTAACATGGAGGCCGACCCAGAATGTTTTCCTTGTTCCAAATCCGCTTTATGCTGGGCGACAATTTCACTTTCTTTGGCGATTTCATCCACCATAATTTCTTCCTGTTGAATGGGTTGATTGGTACGCTGAATCAACATTGAGGGGATCTCTGCAACCTTTAAAATATGGTCAATTTTCACCCGTTCAATGGCACTGCGGGGCATTCGGTGAAAACAAAGCTTGATCAGGATCTTGTACAATCGTCACGCCGCCATAGTGTTTAATTAAAGCTAACCCTACAGTTCCATCATCCATGCTTCCTGATAAAATTACTCCGATGACTCGCTGGCGATAGGAATGGGCTGCCGAACGAAACATCGTATCAATCGACGGACGAAAGGCATTTTCACGGGGGCCATGACTTAACCGGATATGCTCTGGTTTAATAATTAAATGGTAATCTGGCCGAGCAACATAGATGATTCCGGGGCGAATGACTTCGTGATCTTGGGGATGTATCCCTTGCAGATGTCCCCGTCGGTTGAGAATTTGAGGCAAAACACTAATACTATTACTAGGAAAATGTAAGGTGACGAACAAAGCGGCGGGGAAGTCGTGGGGTAGAGGATTGACCAATTAGGTTAATGCTTCTACTCCCCCAGCCGACGCACCAATCACAATTATGTCAGGTTTGACCATTGGTTTTCCCGGTAACGAGGATTTTTCAAATTGATGAAAGAGACGACAGCATTGAACAGTTCCTAAAACTAGACTATCATTTTATTTTCGATCCTGATGAAAAACCATCATCTATTTTTGATTAAAAGGGTTGACTGAGTGAATTAAAAGTGTCTCATTTATTCTCCAAAATTTAAGCAATATTCATCTCAAGGAGGTCAATCAAGGTGACAAATTCCAGTAAAAATATAGAATTTGAAGCTCTGCTGGACTATGTAAAACGGAGTCGAGGGTTTGACTTTGCTGGATATAAACGTTCGAGCTTAATGCGTCGCGTCAACAAACGGATGCAAACGATTAACATTGAAGGCTATAGTAATTATCTGGATTATTTAGAAGTTCACCCCGAAGAATTTAATTTTTTATTTACCACCATCTTAATTAATGTTACCTCTTTTTGGCGCGATCGCACCGCTTGGGATTATGTCAGAGATGAAATTATCCCCCGAATTCTAGCCCATAAAGAACCTCATGAAACCATCAGAATTTGGAGTGCTGGCTGTGCTTCCGGTGAAGAAGCTTATACCATTTCGATGATGGTTGCAGAAGCAATTGGCATTGAGCAGTTTCGAGAACGGGTTAAAATTTATGCCACAGATATTGATGAAGAAGCTCTAGGTCAAGCTCGACAAGCGATTTATCTTCAGAAGGATCTCAATGGTTTATCTTCAGAACAAATCGAACAGTTTTTTGAAAAAATTGATACCCGTTATACCTTTCGTAAAGATTTACGTCGCTGCGTGATTTTTGGTCGTCATGATCTACTTCAAGATGCTCCGATTTCTAAAGTTGATTTATTAGTTTGTCGCAATACTTTAATGTATTTTAATGCGGAAGCTCAAAGCCGAATTTTAGCTCGATTTCACTTTGCACTGCGGGATGGAGGATTCCTGTTTTTAGGAAAAGCGGAGATGTTATTAACTCATGCTAATACCTTTACACCTACAGATCTAAAGTGTCGAGTTTTTGCTAAAGTTCCTAAACTCAATCTTCGAGATCGATTATTAATTATGGCACAAACAGGGAATGAAGAAGCCGTCAACCATCTTTCGAGTCATGTTCGTTTACGGGAATTAGCCTTTGATAGTGGCCCCTGCGCCCGGATTATTATTGATATGAATGGTTTACTCGCCCTGGCGAATGAACGTGCCCGATTTTTATTTAATTTAACCAACCGTGATGTCGGACGTCCGTTACAAGATTTAGAGATTTCCTATCGTCCTATTGAATTACGTTCCTGTATGGAACAAGCATATAGTGAAAAACGGGCTGTGAATATCCGAGATATTGAATTACAAATGGCTTCGGGTGATATTATTTTTATTGATATTCAGGTTTGTCCGTTGTTAGATGCCAATAATCAAACTTTGGGAATTAGTATTAATTTTATTGATATGACTCGCTATAAAAATTTACAAGAAGATTTAGAACATTCTAATCAAGAATTAGAAATGGCCTATGAAGAATTACAGTCTACCAATGAAGAATTAGAAACCACTAATGAAGAGTTACAGTCCAGTAATGAAGAGTTAGAAACCACCAATGAAGAGTTACAGTCTACCAATGAAGAATTAGAGACGATGAACGAAGAGTTACAATCTACCAATGAAGAGTTACAAACCGTTAATGATGAATTACAGCGCAGAGGAGAAGAATTAAACCAAGCCAATGCCTTTTTACAATCAATTTTAACCAGTTTAAAAGGTGGTGTTGTGGTTCTTAATCGAGATTTACAAGTGCAAATTTGGAATTATAAATCCGAAGATCTTTGGGGTCTGAGACATGAAGAAGCGATTAAACAAAACTTTTTAAACTTGGATATTGGTTTACCCGTTGACAAGCTCCGACAACCGATTCGGATTTGTCTTTCCGGTGAAATTAATCAAGCTTCAAAAGTCATTGTTAATGCGATTAATCGTCGAGGAAAAAGCATTCAATGTCAAGTTAACTGTAGCCCCTTAATGGGTAGCCAAGGACAAATTCAAGGCGTTATTTTATTAATGGAAGAACTAGAAGAGGCCAATATTTAATCTTATAATAAAAACACCCTGCTTGACCAGTCAGGGCTGTTTCATTCTCAAGGCAAATTTCTCTGAGACCTCTCCCCCAGATGCCTCTGCTCCTCAAGTTTTGACGGTGCAAACATTACCGTTAAAATAAACCTAATATTTTCTAACTGCTGATCTAATATTTTAATTTTTAAACTACATCCTAGAGTTTTAGCGATCGCATTAATAACTGTTACCAGTTCTCCTTGGATTGTACTATGTTTTCCTTGTGGCATGGGTTTCTGGATAATTTGACCCTTAATATATTCGTTTGCGGGTTTGGTTTCGGGTAAGTTTAGAAATTCTTCTAAACTCAATGTTTTGTTAAAAATTTGTACCATTATTAATTCCCTTGTTCAGATTTTAACCTGTCTGATTCAATCATAACCCTGTAGGGGCGAGGCGCGCCTCGCCCTTACGAAATCTTGGGATATCATCAACAATATTATTAAGCAATATTGCGATGTTGTGACCAAAATTGACCCACTCTTATTTATTCTTCATCTTCTAAGGTTAGGAAATGAAGTTTCCCGAATATTTCAGCAGCTACAATTGTTTTTCCATCAGGAGAAACTGTGTAACAAGCTAGAGGATTATCTGCTGTAAAAGTAGCTTTAACATTTCCTGTCTCTAAGTCCCAGACGATCAGATTATTGCCTTTATAAATTGAAATAACTTTTTTGAAATCTGGAGTAATAGTTACTTCTGTTTCAGAATCACTCCACTGATTTTTTATTTGAAAAATTTCATGTCCAGTTTGTAAGTTAAAAATTTTCAAATATTGATCATTTGTAGCTACAAGCATTCTACTATTATCAGTTGATATTTTAACAAATAAAATATATCCTGTTAAATTGATAGTATAAACTTTTTGACCTGTTTCTAAACTCCAAGCTTCTAAATTACGAATTGTTGCATGATTATTTTTTTCAAAAGTTTGTATCAAAATTAACTGACTATCTTTTGTTACATCTATAAACTCGATTGATGCTGTATTGTTAGTAATTATATAGGTTTGTTCTAAACTCCAAATTATTAAAGTATGAAAGATAGGTTTATTACGAATAGTTTTTGAGTCTTTTATAGAATAAAATATTGCTCTTTTAGAATTAGGAGTAACTGTAATAAATTCTCCATCCAGACAAAATAAGTCTTCTCCTGTCTCTATATTCCAAATGGTTTTCTCTGGTCTTTTTGTCTGACCATAATAGCCAGAAATAGCTAGTTTATTATCTGCAAACAATAATTCTATATAGGGTTCTATTGTTGAATTACTCATGAATTTTTTAATAAAACTTTCGATATCATCTTCATCATCCTCGGTTTCATTATATTGATTTAATAAATTATTTTCCGTTGAATTATATTTTTCTTCTTTATATTTATCAAATTTTATAATTTTATTTTTTTTTATATCTAAAACTATTATACTTTTATCTTCTAAAGACAAAATATATGTTGAAATATCTTCCGTAATATAAACATCAATGATGTTTCCACCTAGTTCTTGTATCTTTTGTGAAGTAATCAAATCATATAATATTAACTTATTATTGATAATTACGAATAAAAAATTTTTGATTATTTTAGCTTTATTAAATAATAAACCACCATTTCCATCAGGTTCTAAACATAAAGTCAGTTCACACTTTTCCAAATCATAAATTTTGAGTCCCCGTAACAACAAAGTTTGCCACATTAAGTAGTTAGTATTAGGATTTACTTTAATGTTATTTATGCTCTCATTAAGATATAATGTTCTTGATTTTAGACTATCAAGCCTAAAACATTCTATCCCAGTATTGTCATGGTAATAAACAATTAACCATTTTCCATTATCAGTAATGTCAAGATATCTAGGATAGATAATTGGTTTATTTTCTTTTTCAGTAAAAATTAACATTTTATCCCAGTCAAAAATCTGAATATCATCTCCAATAGTACCTATAAATAGGTTTTCATTATAATTCAATGCAAATATATGAAAATATTGATTAAATGTATTAACTTGATTCTGATCTTCTAAATTTATGATTATTGTTTGTCTCTCAGAGATATAACCAATGGCTTTATCTTCATAATTATAAGAATAAATTATTTTTTTATTATTAGGAGTTAATTGAGAAGTGACTATCCCATTAGATTTTAACTCAAATTCTATATTGATTTCTGGCAGATCAAAATTTATTCTACAAATAAAACTTATAGTAAAATCCCAAGAAAGGTTTTCATAGCTTATCTTTAAAAGACAACTTGTATTTTCTAAATATAATATTTTTAAATCATCAAACAAGGCAATTTCGTTTTCATTAAAACTTCTTTGTTTTTGATAGTAGTTCTTAATCAAATCTAAAATTTTACTGTTAGTTTCATATAAACTTATTTGCTCCTTCTCAATTTTCCAAATAACCCAGCTATCAACTAAACTTAATGTTTTCAAATCCCAAATTTGTAAAAAACCATCTTCTAAACAAGCAATTAACTTATTGTTATCAGGTGTAACTGCTAAAGAACGAATACTTTGCTGACATTCAAAACCAGCAATTTCTTGTTGAGTTTCTAAACTCCACAGTTTAACCGTTTTATCCTCAGAACCGGAATACAATATTTTACCATCAGAACTTAATGCTAATGTCGGGATAATTCCTTGATGACCCCTCAAAGTATAAATTTCCTGTCCAGTTTCTAAACTCCAAACTTTAATCGTATGGTCTGCTGACCCTGAAATAACTTGTTTTCCATCAGAAGTTAAAACCAAAGTTAATACACTTCCGGTGTGACCTGTTAAGGTATAAATTTCCTGTCCAGTTGCAATATCCCAAACCTTAATTGTATGATCCTCAGAACCCGAAATTAACCATTGACTATCAGGAGTCACTTCTAGCGCTAATATTTCATCGGTGTGACCCACAAGAGTCCGCAGTAAGGGACTATCAGGTTTTGTTAAACTTCCTTCTAATGGACGTAACCAAGGTGTTGTTTGATTAGTTTGGATGTCTTCTAAAAAATTTTGAATCAGAGGATTTTCAAACTCAAGTAAACGTCCGAGTAGCTGTGCTGCTAATTGAGTTTTATCTTCTTTTAAAATATGAGAAGATAAGCGAATAGCACCTTGTATTAATCTAAAAGTTTCTGTTTGTGCTTCTGATAAGATAATATTGGCACTATTCAATCCTAACTCATAATCTTCTATTAACGCTTCAACTCCACAAACCGATAATTTTTCCTCAATAAACTCAAAACTAGATAACAAACGAAATAAATCATTAACATACCCCGCTTTTTCCGAATGGGTAGCAGCATTTTTTAATGTATATTCTCGTTTCTCAGCAGTCATCGTATTTAACCTAACGCGAATATCACCCATGACCAAATATTCCTCCGATTAAATTATCGGCAATTTGAGCATTAATTCCTGATAAGGTGACTCCTGCCGCCTGGACAATATCTTTACGCGCTAAAAAGTCGCAAAAACTTTGATGATAAATCCCATAACGAGTTTCGCCACCTATCACTTCTTCACGCAAAAATTGTTCCCACTCTTCTAACACTTCTTGAATTGTTAACGCATCTTCTTTAACAAAATCAACAATTAAATCACGAGAGACTGTTTCCCGTAATTCTGATAAAATATAAACAATTTTAATTTTTGTTCGGGGTAAGGGTTTTGTCATCATCCCCATTTGTCGCCAATGGTCTTCATAATACGCTTGCAACCCTTGGGGGAGTTGATTAATTGTTAAATCTTGATATTTACCTATTTCAATATCGCCTAAAATATAGCGTAAATACATGAAATTATTTTCACTTTTATCCGCTAATTGTGTGATAAAATTTTCGCCCGTTAACCCTTGATTTTGCACCCATGCGTTTAACTGAGGACGCTTTAATGCCTCCCGAATATAGGTTTTAATATCTGCTAAACTCTCCGCTTGATATTGCATGAGGTTAAACCGATGAATAGGTGTAGTAACCGTCAAAGGGAGGGTAATAGGTCGTTGGGTGAGTAGAAAATAAACTCCTTTCGGTAAACGAATCGGTAAATACAGGATATTTGCCCCACTATGATCACTGTGATCGACTTCATCTAAGGCATCAACAGCGATGATCAGTTTTGTTCCTGATTTCTGCTTGCTAACAATCTCATCTAATAGTTTAGCAAAAAATTGACCGTCTTTTCTAGCGTCCGCAGGTAAATTAGGATATGGTAAATTATAACGGCTAATCAGTTGAGTGCAAATACTTTCTAAAAAATTTTCAGCCCGGTTAACTCCCAGAGAACGAACATTAAAATGGGCAACACATCCAGTTTTCTCAACATATTTCGCTAATATAGCACTTTTGCCAATGCCGGGATCTCCTTCTATTATAAAATAACCATTAGGTTGATGATCTAAAAAGGTTTGAATGGCATCAAAAACAAATTCACGACCCACAAACCCTTCTATTTTTTCCTGAATTAAACGAGATTGTAATTGATTCTCATATTCAGGCTTTTCTTGTAACAGAGGAATGACTTCAGCCATTAATTGTTTGACTTCACTGATTCCATTTTTAGCTTGAATTGCTTCAAGCACTTGTAGCATTTTATCTAAAGAACGATAGGTATATTGAGAAGTAAAGTATTTTAATTTAATCCAATCATTAAGCCGAGGATGAGCCCATTTTCGACGAATATCCGCTAAATCAAAGATCAAACTAATATTATCCCGACTCAGAGTATTGTAAAAAGCCTCATCTCGTTCTTTAATAATAATCTGGAGTAACGCTTGGCAATCTTCAAGATTAACCTGGTTTCCTTGAAAATGAAATTGTTTATCAGCTAAACAGCCTTTTACAACGGTTTCCCAATTCTCCCCATAACGGCGTTGTAAAGTTTCTTTAACAAATGGTAATAAACCTTGCGCTAAATAAATTAACGCTTGACCCATTCGGGCATGATTTTGAACTAAAAGTTGTTTGTGTTGTTCTGTTGAGTGTTGATTATTGTTAGCCATTGATTAAATCCCAGGTACATTGTTGAATTTTAGAACAGTTACTAACTATCACTTTATCCTAACGCTTTAATAGCCGCTTGAATTAAATTGTAAAAACCAGGTTGAGAAACATCAACAGTTTGGGCATCTTGACGACTTTTTCCTAACAGTCCAAAGCGTTGACCTTTTTGTATGGCTAATACTTCCCCTTTTTGATTACGGATTCTTAATTCTTGGGTTTCACCCATAGCAGATAAACTACAATAATATTGTTTATTATTATAATAAAATTCTGTGCTTTTTGTCAATTGAGGTTGATAATTTTCGGGAGATTCGGGTAATCTTGCCCCCACTAATTCTAACTCTATATTGGTTTGACCGTTCCAAGTATTTTCTTTTAAATGATAGGCAATATCTAAACATTGAGGAAGGGGATAATAGTCTGCCCAACGCCAAGCCATTGCATTAATTGTAGGTAAAGCTGTGAGTTGAGTATGGGAAAATTTATCTTGGGTTAAGGTGAGTTTAATATGTCCTTTTCCGACCACTCGTTGTTGAATAATCCTAACATTCGGAGTCCAAAAGGTCGGGGAATTATTTTCAATACCGCAGGGATGTAATTGATCAAGTTGATCATAGAGATTAAAATTAATTTCACTTAAATTCGCTTGAGCATCAATTTTAATTAAGGGTTTGAGATGTTCTAATTCTAAACATTGATGGGCAAATTCCCTTAACCGCAGTCGAAATGGTTCTAAATTTTCCGCAGATAAAGAAAAGCCACCAGCGGCTTTATGTCCTCCAAATTTATGCAGTAAATCGTGACAATATTCTAAGGCTTTAAACACATTAAATTCAAAAATTCCCCTAGCTGAACCTCGAATCATTTGGGGAGATTCCGTTGTATTTTCTTCCTGTTCATAGGTTCCAATAAACACCGGAACCCCATATCGTTCAACTAAGCGAGATGCAACAATTCCAATCACCCCATGATGCCATTGAGGTTGTACTACTACTAACACCCGTTCTTGTTTAAAATCTATTTGTTGTTCTTCCACCCAAGCGATCGCTTCTTGTTCAATTTCTTCACATAACTGTTGACGTTTTTGATTAATTTGTTCACACTGCATTGCCCGTTCTAAGGCAATTCCCATATTATCTGTTGTTAATAATTCTATCACAATTTGCGGATCGGCTAACCGTCCAATGGCATTAATTCTCGGCCCTAACCGAAAGCCAATATCATCGGGTTTAAGGGTTTTAGAAGCGGGAGGAATGATAGGATTTTCGGGCTGTTCTTCTGATTTAACTTGATATCCAGTGGAAACTCCGGCGACTTGAATTAAGGCTTGAACTCCGGTGATTTGAGAATAAGGCAATAACTTTAAACCTCGTTTAACCCACCGTCGGTTAACGCCATTTAAGGGGGCTAAATCCGCAATCGTTCCTAATGTAAATAATTCTAATAAAGGATTAACTAACCCTTGAACTTTGCCTAATTTTTGAGCCAAACAAATCGCTAAAACATAAGCCACTCCCACCCCTGCTAATCCTCGATAGGGAGAGAATACAGGTAATAATTTAGGATTAAGAATAGCATCAGCCGGAGGAAGTTTTTCGGGTAAATCATGGTGATCGGTAATAATCACCGTCAAGTCTAATTCTTTCGCTCTAACAATGGGTTTATAAGCTGCAATTCCATTATCAACAGTAAGAATAATTTTAACGTCTTCCTGATGGAATTCTTCAACAATTCGGGTATTAATCCCATAACCTTCTTTCATGCGGCTGGGAATGGCATAATTAACATTAGCTCCTAATGTAGAAAGCGATCGCATTAATAAAGCGGTACTCGTCATTCCATCAGCATCATAATCCCCACAAATCGCTATTTTATCCCCTTGATTAATAGCAGATTCTAACAATTCTACACTTCTTGCTAAATCCTTAAATTCCTCCAAAGGAGACGGTAAAACTTGAGATTCTGGGGTGATAAATGCTTCCACCTGTTCCGGGGTTTCAATTCCTCGATTAATTAAGACTTGAGTGACTAAAGGGATAATTCCTGTTACATCCGATAAGTGTTGAGCGAGGGCGGGTTGTTGTGGAAAAATATACCACCGTTGATTCGGAAGTTGGGGAGAATTAAAAGACTCTGGAGGAGAAGGTTGCACAGTAAATTAGGATTAATCGATAATAGTTTAATTGTACTCAAAAGTGGAAGATTTTTATCAAAATTATTATTAATAAATCCTACAGCCGTAAATTAATTTTGAGCGTCAGGGCGAGATGACCTCGCCCCTACAAGTGATCTTTGGTTATGTTAATTTCAGTTCATCAATCAACATGAAACCCCTTAAACCTCAACCTTAACCCCTTTCCAAAATCCAATATAACCTTCAATATTTTTGGCAGCAGATTTTGTTTCTGGATAATACCAAGCGGCATCCTTATTCACTTGACCATCAACAACGATATCATAATAACTCGCCACCCCTTTCCAACCACAGGTAGTATGGGTATTACTTTCTTGGAAATAGTCACGATTGATGGAGTCCGGGGGAAAATATTGATTCCCCTCAACAACAACGCATTGGTCAGTTTCTGCCAAAACTGCACCATTCCAAACGGCTTTCGGCATAAAGCTCCTCTAAAATTGACAACGTTGTATTAAAATTTAACATCTTTGAGGCATTCAGTGTCTAGTCTTTGTTATCCAGAGCAAAATTTTATCGAGATCCCGCAGCCATTTACCCAGTTTTAATCATAAAATAAAAAAGACGTTTTATCTAAATTACGAGCAATGTCAGGGCTAATTTCTACTCCCTTTGCCCAACCCCAATCCCTAGAACAGTCCCTTAAACATTTCTTTGGCTATGATTCTTTTCGACCCGGGCAGCGCGAAATTATTGAACAGGCACTACAAAGGCGAGATTCATTAATTATTATGCCCACTGGAGGGGGAAAATCTTTGTGTTTTCAACTTCCGGCTTTATTAAAACCCGGATTAATGATAGTCGTGTCTCCTTTAATTGCCTTAATGCAAGATCAAGTGGAGGCATTACAAGATAATGGAGTTGGGGCGACATTTCTCAATAGTACCTTAACGGTTGCGGAGGGAAAAAACCGTGAAGCTGCGATTTTAAATGGTGAAATAAAACTGCTTTATGTTGCACCCGAACGATTATTATCCGAAAAGTTTTTATTATTTTTAGATTTGATAGAAGCTCAATTAGGAATTTCAGCTTTTGCCATTGATGAAGCGCACTGTGTTTCAGAATGGGGACATGATTTTCGCCCGGAATATCGCAAATTAAAACAACTGCGAAATCGTTATCCTAAAATTCCCGTTTTAGCCTTAACGGCAACGGCAACTCAACGGGTTAGACAGGATATTATTCAACAGTTAGAGTTGAGAAATCCCTATATTCATGTGGCTAGTTTTAATCGTCCTAATTTATATTATGAAGTTATTCCTAAGAAAAAACAAAATTTTACCCAGTTATTAAAAATAATTCAGGATGTCGGAGGTTCAGGAATTATTTATTGTTTAAGTCGAAAAAATGTAGAAGATCTCGCGTTTCGATTACAAAGTCATGGAATTTCTGCCTTACCCTACCATGCCGGAATGGAAGATACTTTACGGGCTGAAAATCAAACCCGATTTATTCGAGATGATGTGCAGATTATGGTAGCAACGATTGCCTTTGGTATGGGCATTAATAAACCCGATGTTCGGTTTGTGATTCATTATAATTTACCGCGAACCTTAGAAAGTTACTATCAAGAATCAGGACGGGCAGGACGGGATGGAGAACCAGCACGATGTACATTATTTTTTAGTTATGGTGATATTAAAACCATTGAATATTTAATTGATCAAAAACCCGATCCCGATGAACAACGCATTGCCCGTCAACAGTTACGGCAAATGTTAGATTATGCTGAAGCATCGGAATGTCGGCGCACAGTTCAATTGAGTTATTTTGGTGAATTTTTCTCAGAAAATTGTGCAAAATGTGATAATTGTAAGACCCAAAATCCCGTCGAAGATTGGACAATTGAAGCGATGAAATTTTTATCTTGTGTTGCCCGATGTCACGAAAGATTTGGGATGAATTATATTATTGATGTATTAAGAGGATCGAAAAGTCAAAAAATTATAGATCGACATCATGATCAACTGTCTACCTATGGCATTGGAAAAGATAAAACAGCAGAAGAATGGAAGAATTTAGGGCGATCGCTTTTACGTCAAGGACTCTTGGATCAAACCACCGATGGTTATGCAATATTAAAGTTAAATTCCCGTAGTTGGGAAGTGATGAAACGAGAAAGAAAAGTTGAAATTACAGTCATTAAAGAACAAAATCTGGAAAAATCAACTCGATCTTTAGCGGTGGAAGTTGAAATGCTATTTGAACAGTTACGCCAACTGCGAAAAAAATTAGCCGATGAACAATCTATCCCGCCCTATATGGTTTTTTCCGATTCTACCTTAAGATTAATGGCACAACAACGACCCCAAACTTTAGAAGAATTAAGTGGAATTTCTGGTGTAGGAAGTCATAAACTAGAACGGTATGGTAAACAATTTACTGAAGCCATTTCTACCTATTTTCAAGATCAAACGGGTTCAAATTATAAATCTAAATCATCAGAAGTTAAGCGTCTAACTCTGGAGGATTTATCCGATAGTTTAATCATGACTTTAGAGTTATGTCAACAGGGATTTAGTTTGAATGCGATCGCAAATCAACGAGGGTTAAAAACTAGCACCATTGCTGACCATTTAACCCAATTAATTGCAGCTAATCAGGATATAAATCTTGATCAATTCGTTGAACCAGAGCGTCAAAAGAAAATTATCCAAGCAGTAGAAAAAGTCGGAGATACCAGCTTAAAAATCCTTTACGAATATCTGGGAGAACAGTATAATTATGAAGAAATTAAATTAGTTCGAGAATGGTGGCGACAAAATCCTTATGAGTTGACTGATAACTGATAACTGATAACTGATAACTGATGACTGATAACTGATGACTGATAACTCATGATGAAACCCATTATTTTTTGTGACTTTGACGGAACAATTACCGCAGAAGAAACTTTTGTAGGAATGTTAAAAGAATTTGCTCCAGAAATGGCGGCTGAAATTATGCCATTATTGTATCGGCGGGAAATGACCTTACGAGAAGGAGTTAGAAAAATGTTAGAGTCGATTCCTTCCCGTTGCTATCCTGAAATTATTGAATTTTCAAGAACAAAGAAAATACGCTCAGGGTTTGTGGAATTTTTAGATTTTCTCCATATCCAAAGCGTTCCCTTCGTTTTAGTTTCAGGAGGGGTTCGAGTGATGGTAGAAACAGTTTTAGGAGATTTAAGTTCAAAAATTGATAGCATTTATGCTGTTGATTTAGAGACTTCAGGGGCGTATTTTAAAGTTCATTCTGAATTTGAAGCCGATACCGAATTAGTAGCTAAAGTTAAAGTGATGGAACGCTATCCTAACGCTGAACCCATTGCCATTGGAGACTCCGTAACAGACTTAAATATGGCTTTAGCTGCTCCTATTGTTTTTGCGCGTGATCGTTTAGCAGACTATTTAGATGAATATCAAAAACCTTATATCAATTGGAATGATTTTTTTGATATTCAAGCGTATTTATCAGAACATTGGAATCTTTCATAAACTGATCAGTATTTTTCTAAACGGAGGTTATCGTAAAAAATGTCACAATTTACTCGAATTCTTTCTCTTGATGGCGGGGGACTCCGAGGAATTATGTCCGCCGAAGTATTAAAGTATGTTGAACAGAAATTACAGGATTTTACGGGAAATTCTGATGCTAGAATTGCGGATTATTTTGATTTAATTGCGGGAACCAGCGCCGGAGGAATTTTAACGGCTCTTTATCTATGTCCTGATGCTGAAAATCCCCTCAGACCTCGGTGTTCTGCCCAAGAAGTTTATGATTTTTTTCGATATAAATCCAGTCAAATCTTTTATCCTTTTTTTAATGATTCTTTGCAAACAGTAGGAGGATTATTTAATGAAAAATACTCCTATCAAAAATTTAATCAGGTGATGGGTGATTTTTTTAAAGATCTTAAATTGAGCCAACTGCTTAAACCTTGTTTGATAACTTCCTATGAAATAGAAAGACGAGAAGCCCACTTTTTTACCCAACATGATGCTAACTCAAACCCAAAAGATGATTATTTAATTCGAGATGTTCTGCGGGCAACTTCTGCCGCCCCGACGTTTTTTGAGGTCGCTCAAATTCGCGCTCTCAACCAGGAGGTTTATACTTGTATTGATGGGGGAGTTTTTGCTAATAACCCAGCTTTGTGTGCCTACGCAGAAGCCCGTCATAAATTTAATCGAGACTCTAATCTTGATAACCGCTATGAAACAGGCCCAACGGCTAAAGACATGGTGATTTTATCATTAGGAACAGGGGAGGTTAAAAAGAAATATTCCTATCAGGAAGCGAAAGATTGGGGGAAATTAAAATGGCTTGATCCTCTATTTGATATTATTATGACCGGGGTAGCAGAAACCGTTGATTATCAAATGAAACAAATCTTTGATACGACGGGTAAACCTGAACATTATTTACGAATTAATACGGTTTTGAACGATCGCAAAACTTTACCGATGGATGATCCTTCCGAAGCCAATCTTAAGGCAATTAGTCAATTAGGGCAACAATTAACAGAACAATATCGTCAACCGTTAGATCAGTGGATTCAACTGCTTTTAGTTTAAGCTCATTTAAGGATGAACCCATGTTTAAAGATGCCCGTAACGCTCAGATTCTATTTTTGTCGTTGTTTTTACTTCTAGGAATTGGAACGAGAGATTGGACATTAAAACCTAATTTCATGTTGGTAATTGGGTGTAGTTGTTTATTGACTCAATGGTTTTTCTCTTGCCTTTCCTCCTTCTATATTAACAAAAAAATCACCTTTTTACCCCCAGAATTTTTAGCGTCTTGGCGCAGTGCGTTAATTACCACATTAGGGTTGTGTTTACTCCTCAGAGCTAACCATTGGACAACCGTAGCCTTAGCCGGATGTTGTGCGATCGCCAGTAAATTTATCTTTCAATCTCAAGGAAAACATTTTTTTAATCCCGCTAATTTTGGGATGATTATTGCTATCACTTTAACAGCCGATGCTTGGGTTTCTCCTGGACAATGGGGAACGGATTCTTGGTATTTCCTTCTATTTTTAGTAACGGGAGGAATTATTCTTAAAAAAGTCGGTCGTTGGGATACTTCCCTTGCCTTTTTAATCACCTATACGGGATTAGAAGCTTGGCGAAATTTCAGTTTAGGATGGAGTTGGGATGTTTATAGCCATCAACTCATGAGTGGCAGTTTATTATTATTTGCCTTCTTTATGATTACCGATCCACGTTCTATTCCCAATGCTCCCTTAAGCCGAATTTTATGGGCCGTATTAATCGCTGGATTAACCTTTATTTTACAACATCAATTTTTTATCTCAACGGCTCTATTCTGGTCATTATTTGCCCTATCTCCCCTGACTATTATCTTGGATCAAGTTTTTCGTGCCTCTCGCTTTTCTTGGTCACAACAACATCTCAAATCTTTGCCTTCATCTCCGGTTTTTTAGTTAATATTTCCATTCCTAATAGTGTTTAAATAGGAGTCATTGATGAAAGTTTTAAACTGGGTTATTCTTGTTTTAGTTATTGTTTTAGTCAGTGTTGGTTTTGCGTCTCCGGCTTGGGCATTTTGTGGATTTTATGTTTCTCAAGCGGATGCGAGTTTATATAATCAAGCTTCTCAAGTCATCATTGCCAGAGATGGAAATCGCACAATTTTAACAATGGCAAATGATTATCAAGGATCTGTAAAAGATTTTGCATTAGTTATTCCAGTTCCTGTTATTTTAAAACCCGAACAAGTTCAGATTGGAGACCCCAAAATTATTCAACGATTAGATGCGTTTAGTGCGCCTCGACTGGTGGAATATTTCGATCCCGATCCTTGTAATCCTTACCCTTTACCAGCCCCAGCAGCAACAAGAGGGGGGGATATGACGACATTACAAATGGAAAGACAACCCGAATCTGAATCTAGTTTAGGAGTAACAATTGAAGCTCGGTTTACTGTTGGTGAATATGATATTTTGATTTTAAGTGCAAAAGAATCCGATGGATTAGAAACCTGGTTAACGCAAAATAATTATCGAATTCCTGAAGGAGCAAGTGCTTTATTAAAACCTTATATTCAACAAGGGTTAAAATTTTTCGTTGCTAAAGTCAATTTAACAAAATTTGATCAAAGTGGGTTTCAAAATTTGCGTCCTTTAATGATGGCTTATGAATCTCCTCGGTTTATGTTACCGATTCGTTTAGGAATGATTAATGGCACAGGAGAACAGGATTTAATTGTTTATTTACTTTCTCCTCAAGGTCAAATGGAATTAACCAATTATCGCACCGTTAAAATTCCTACAGATCAAGAAATTCCTGAATTTGTGAAAGAAGTATTTCCCGGTTTTTATAAATCCTTATTCACCAAAGCCTATGAACGGGAACAGAAAAAAGTTGCCTTTTTAGAATATGCTTGGAATATGGGCGGATGTGACCCTTGTTCTGCCGATCCTTTAAATCGTGAAGAATTAAAACAAGCGGGGGTATTTTGGTTAGATTCAAACACCTTTAATTCAGCCTTTATTACTCGCCTACATATTCGCTACACTCGAAATAATTTCCCAGAGGATTTAAACTTTCAAGCCACAGCCAATCAAGAAAGTTTTCAAGGTCGATATATTATTAATCACCCCTATAAAGACCAGATGCAGTGTTCACAAGCCCTGCAATATCGGCAGTTTGTTCGCCAACGACAGGAACAAGAAGCGCAAAACTTAGCCACATTAACAAACTGGAAAATTGAGGATATTCGTCGTCGAATTAACGGGTTACAATTTAATCGAGATTCTTGGTGGAATCCATTCAAAAATAACAATTAATCTGATTGTCGGGTGCATCAACATCGCACATAGCCCTTCCAATAATTGACTAACATCCCAATAGGGGTTATACCAATTACCACAATAGGTCAATTTTGTGTCATGCTATTACCCGAAACAAAACTAATCGCAGGGGGTTTGAGAGTTCTATGGCTGCTGAAATCACCTCGATGTTTAACCTTGAACAAATAACACTATGGGTACTCAGCGAATATACCAAGGTTTACCCTTGTATTGGCATCAAGACACCGTTGAAAATGACTATCGTTGGTTAGAATCGATTGTTCGTAACACGGCGCCGTTTTCTGATGCTTGGACAAAAGCCCGCATTGTTCAACTCGCTTATTCTATCCCCAAGGGGGTCAAGACTCAATCCCTTTATAATTTGCCTATTTATGGCTCTTATACCTCGGAATTAGCGATCGCAGAAGCATTACGTTCGACCTGTAATTTAGAAGAATACCCCGATTTTGAGACTCAAGTGAATGAAGATTATGTCATTCGCGCCTTAAATAGTTGGCATAATAAACAATTTGCTAAAGCGGTCAGTCGCAACTTTGAAGTTTATGCAGATCGTCAATATTCTAATAGTTTTTTAGTCGTTAGTACAGCCCGCACTTCATTAAATGTAGATCGAGAATTACCGCCTTTAGAAAGATTTCGTCCCTTGTTTAATATTGCTGAAATGGGACAAATGATCCGAAAAGAAAAATTTCGCTATCTGACCTTAAGAACTCATGGTTATGCAAATCCGGCTCATAAATTTTATCAAGAATTTATGGCAGAAATCGAGTCTTTATCCCAAAAGGGGCCGATTAATCAGATTGGGACATTAGAAAATCGCAGTGTTTATATAGGTTATACTTGGCCCAGTGAAATGCCCTTAATTCATCCGGGATTATGGAGTGATATGGGCGAACAAAAGGGCATTTCGTTGAAATTTTTATTTATTTTAGCCCTTATCGCTTGGATTGTAGGAACCGGATGTTATATTCTATTAACCTTAATTGGAGTTCCCTTCTTGAATTTATTCGGAATGGAAATGCCTTTATCTCCCCTTTGGTATTGGTTTGATTTCACTCAAATTTCTAACTTATTTGCTCAATGGAATTGGGTCAACCTAACGGTTTTTGCCCTATGGCTGCTATTAATGCAAATCTTAAGAATTTCCGTTTATCAACGCGATCGCTATCGAGCCATTCACTACGGCGCGCCCGATTTAGCAGAATTTTTTTGGAGATTAGATAAGGTTTTAGGTGAAAATCCTTATACCTCAATGCCTTTTTATGAACCTCAAAAAGAAATGGCGATCGCCAATTATTATAACCAAAACTTCCCCCCCATGAGTGTTAATTTAATTGGACATAGTATGGGGGCGTTAGTGGTTGTCAATGTCCTCCGAATTTTGTCAGATCGATTTGGAAAAGAAGATCGCCTGGAATATGAAAAAAATAATATGGGAGATTATTTACAATTAAATAAATTAATTCTAACCGCTCCTGATATTCCCTTAGAATTTCTCCGTGAAGGTCGAAATAATTACGTCCGCTCTGCTATTTTACGATGCAATGAAATTTATTTATTTTGCAGTGATCGAGATTTAATTCTTCGCTATATGTCTATTCTCGGAAACTGGTTTAGTGAACCCAGTGTAGAAATGTCAGGATTGCGGTTAGGAAATATTTATTTAAAACCCGTCAAAAATTCCATTAACTATCAACCTTATATTCGGGTAATGATGAGTTCTCAATCGGCTGTTCAACCCACTTCAGCTTATGATTTATTTGAAAAATTCAACTATATTGATTGTTCAGAAATGCCCGGAGTTAATGCTATCCCTCTGCCTTTAAATATTTGGACAAGCCTAATTATTGATGTGATGAATACTGTCTTTTTTATTGCAGGTAAAGTAGATGTTCATGGAGGTTATTACTTCACAAACACCACCAGCTTTGATATTTTAAAACTTTTAATCACGAGAGATGGATTATCTCGCCCAGAAACCTTAGCTGAAATTAACCGCCTCATTGCTGGGAAATCAGTTTTAGTGTTACCTTGCTATGAACCCGTACAAGACAGCAGCGAAGAAGACGTTTATCATCAATCCTAAAATTTTACCCACCTGGAAATGTCAGAAAAGTTTAACCGAGACTGAACCTGAATTTAACCTCAAACCCTTAAGGTAGGGGTAAGCATTCAAAGGACTTCCTGTGTGACTATTCCAACCCTTGTTAGTCTTCCGTTAACGTCAAAATCCCGTACTTTTAGTCCCCGTGAACAAATTCCACTTTGGTCTGATGCGCTGTGGAAAATTGAACGAGGGGTGGTGCGTACCCTCACCTGGACAGAAGAGGGAACCTTAATTATATTAGGATATTGGGGACAAAACGATGTGGTGGGAAAACCTTTATCCCAATTGCAACCTTATCAAATTGAATGTGTCACCTCCGTTGAAGTCAGTCTGATTGCTTCATCCCATTGGTCAAATTATACCGATGGGATTTTAACCCATCTCCGCCAAACAGAAGAACTACAAAGTATTCTCCACACCCCCGGTACAGAACAACGTTTGTTTAATTGTTTAAAATGGCTGGGGAAAAAATTTGGTCGGTTGACACCGGAAGGATTATTGATAGATTTACGTCTGACCCATGCTGATATTGCTGATGTCATTGGGACAACACGGGTGAGTGTTACACGAATGATGATTAAGCTTGAACAAGATGGATTTATTCAACGTCCCCGTCGTCATTTTATTGTTTTAAATCAGCTAGGATAGCGATTCAATTAAGGGTTAACCGAGCAATGGTTTTAGCTATTATAAAAGGCTTTTGTTTTCGGCTATTTTTCTTTCGTAACAATCATGATAGATTAAGAAAGTAGATTAAATATATTAAGCTGCAAATTTAACTCATCAATTCTATTTTGAGCCATAATTTGATATTTTTCCACTAATTCAATACCGATAAATTTTCGGAATAATTTACAAGCCACCACTCCGGTTGTTCCAGAACCCGTAATAAGGTATTAATAAAAATCAGAGTCTACCTGCTTAACTTCATCTAATCCTATTCACTAAGAAGTTGGCAAGCGATCGCACTATCTTCAATTACCGATCGACATCATGTACAAGCTGTTCAATTGGCTCATCAATTGGAATCTAGCAAAGCACGTTTAGTCACCACTCAAGCCATATTACTAGAAATTGCAGAAACAAGTTGTAAATCCTCTAAAATTGAGCGCGAATGGTAAAAGAATAATCGCCACCGGGTTCTAATTGATAATCGCACTTTTCTAAAAATCGTCCCAAGGGCTCTTGAATTAAAGCTCGACCTTGGGACGGTTGAATCATCAGTTTTTTGGTGTGTCGAAATCGCCATTGAAATCGCCACTCATAATCCCCAGCACTGACTTCTCCTTCGAGAAGACCCAGTTGCCAAGATTGTCGCGTAATTCTAACATACGCGGTCGTTTCGGGTAAACGTTGAGAACTCACTCTGTACTATTCACAAAATTACGACTATTGTATAGACTCATCGCTTTTTCGACACCTTGACGCACACTTAAATCAATGGCTTCTCCCACCCCTTGCAACACCTGTTCCATCACTTGCATTTCCGTTGACGAAAATTTTCCCAGAACATAGGAAACGGTTTCCCGTTCAGAAGTTCCAGAGATTGAATTGGGTTTACCAATTCCAATTCTTAACCGAGGAAAATTTTGTGTTCCTAAATGGGAAATTGTGGATTTCATCCCATTATGACCTCCTGCTGAACCGGACAATCGCAGTCGCAACCGTCCCAAGGGTAAATCCATATCATCATAAATCACTAATACGGATTCTGGGGGAAGTTTATACCAATCAACAACAGCCCGAATTGCCTGTCCTGACAAATTCATATAGGTCAGGGGCTTTAATAGTCGGATTTTCTCACCAGAGGACGTTACCCCTTCGCCGAATTTCCCTTTAAATTTGCGCTGTTCTGAAATGGAAATTCGCCAAGCTTTCGCTAAAGCATCAATCGCCTCAAAACCAATATTGTGTCGGGTTTTATCATATCGGGATTCAGGATTTCCTAAACCTACAATTAATTGAGGAACAATTAATGTTTTAGCAGGTGTTACCTCCATTGTCATAATCGTTAATATCACACCATAACATTTATCTTGAAGTATAACCTGTTGGTTTGGGTTAAACTTTAATCAATAGAGTTAACTTGTTCCTCTTTTTGGCGGCTTGCTATCGTTGAGTTAGTTTCTGGCTTAATTTTAGTCGTTTCTTCTATTTGTTGAGCTTCCCGTTTAAATTCATTTTCAAATTCTCTGGAAGCTTGTTGAAACCCTTTGAGGGCTTTCCCTAAACTGCTGCCAATTTCGGGTAATTTTTTGGGGCCAAAAATTAATAGAGCCAGTACCAAAATCACCGCCATTTCAGGCAAACCAATTCCAAATATATTCACAACAATAGTCTCCTATACTATTACCAATAATCATTATAAATAGAAAACCGTGAACTGTGTCTAACTTTCAACAAGTCCAGAGGAATGATGTCGGGAGAGGATTCTCAATTCTTACACTTTAAACCGCTCTCCTAAATTCCCCCTCACAGTTCACGATTGACCGGATTTGAAACTTGATTAGCGGGTTAAATTAGCCCAGTTCACATCCACATTTTCAAGCAGCAGTGAGGAGTTATAAATCTGTAAAATAATTAACAGAAACACGAAAAACAGTCCCATAAACACTGCCATTACAGAAGTTGTACCCCAACCTGGGGCAACTTTACCATACTCAGAATTTAAAGGTCTTAGTAAATCTCCTAACCAAGTCCGTTGTGCCATAGTTCACCTAAATTTTTTACGTCAACAAAATTTTATCTGGATTTTGGACACTCTCACCCCCTCCGGTTAGAGAAGGAATGGGAGGCTTAGGCTAATGTTACCCGATTTAGGGTATCCCCATTTCCGGTTCAACACGATATCCCGGCTCCAGCACCGAAATAATTGTTAAATTGTCTTAATTTTTATGAGTATTTTATTATAGAAGGACACGAATCACAAGGGATGAATCTCATGGAACCTGCAATAGCTCTTAACATTGGCATCGCTGCGGTTGTTATCGCCCTGACGGGATATGCGATCTATACAGCTTTTGGCCCTGCGTCTAATGATCTGCGCGATCCCTTTGAAGAACACGAAGATTAAAATTAGGTCTGTGGAACAGGCATCTTGCCTGTTCATTATTCATTCACTTCTCATCGTCTTTCTAAGGTAAAATATAAAGTTTGGCAAAATAAATACGACCATTATGGGCAACACATTTGGGCATTTGTTTCGGATCACGACCTTTGGGGAATCTCACGGCGGGGCGGTGGGAGTTGTTATTGATGGTTGCCCTCCCCGATTAAAAATTGATCTCACCGATATTCAAGCGGAACTCGATCGCCGTCGCCCCGGACAAAGTAAAATTACCACGCCTCGTAAAGAAACCGATACCTGTGACATTCTCAGTGGCGTGTTTGAAGGGCAAACCTTGGGAACCCCGATTATGATTATGGTGCACAACCAAGATACTCGTCCCCAAGATTATAGTGATATGGCGGTTAAATATCGCCCTTCCCATGCGGATGCTACCTATGATGCTAAATACGGAATTCGCAATTGGCAAGGCGGCGGACGCTCTTCAGCACGAGAAACCATTGGACGGGTCGCCGCAGGAGCGATCGCCAAAAAAATTCTTAAACAATTTGCTGGGGTAGAAATTATTGGCTATGTTAAACGGATTCAAAATTTAGAAGCCATTATTGATCCCAATACCGTTACCTTAGAACAAGTTGAAAGCAATATTGTCCGTTGTCCCGATGGCGATTGTGCCGAGAAAATGATAGAACGGATTGAACAAGTTCGAGATCAAGGAGATTCCATTGGCGGTGTGGTGGAATGTGTCGCCAGAAACGTACCCATAGGGCTCGGATCTCCGGTATTTGATAAACTAGAAGCAGATCTCGCCAAAGGAGTCATGTCTTTACCCGCCAGTAAAGGATTTGAAATTGGCTCCGGCTTTGCAGGAACCCTCCTGACTGGGAGTGAGCATAACGATGAATTTTATCGTGATCCGACAGGAACTATCCGAACAGTAACGAATCGTTCTGGTGGTATTCAGGGTGGCATTTCCAATGGGGAAAATATTATTATCCGAGTAGCTTTTAAGCCAACTGCTACAATTCGGAAAGAGCAGCGTACTGTCACCCATAAGGGAGAGGAAACGCTGTTAGCAGCGAAAGGACGGCATGATCCTTGTGTTTTACCCAGGGCAGTGCCAATGGTAGAAGCGATGGTTGCCTTAGTCCTGTGTGATCATTTGCTGCGTCATCATGGTCAGTGTGGAACTTTGAAACCTGAAGAATAACAAATGGAAACCAGCCTATCGTCTGTTGGGCTCAGCCCTCAAAATTATCCTAACGTCTCTGATTCCTCCAAGAACCCTGAAGATTTTGTGATCCAGTTTTGGGGGGTTCGTGGCAGTATTCCCACCCCTGGAAAAGAAACCATTCGCTATGGGGGCAATACATCCTGTTTAGAAATGCGAGTCGCAGGTAAACGCTTAATTTTTGATGGCGGAACTGGCTTACGAGTTTTAGGGGATGAGTTAATGCGAGAAATCCCTGTAGAAGCCTATATGTTTTTTACCCATTACCATTGGGATCATATCCAAGGATTTCCCCTATTTACCCCGGCATTTATGCAGGGAAATTGTTTTCATATTTATGGGGCAATTCCACCGGATGGGGACTCGATGAAACAACATTTCATTGAACGGATTTTACATCCTAATTCTCCGGTTCCCCTCAAAGGCATTCAAGCGGACTTAAGATTTTATACCCTGAAGCCGGGGGATTCGATGATGTTGGATGATATTTTAATTGAAACGGGACAACTCAACCATCCCAATACCGCTATGGGTTATCGCATCACCTGGAATGGACGCACGGCGGTTTATTGTTCCGATACTGAACATCTCCCCGATGGTTTGGATGAAAATGTGTTAAATCTGTCTCAGGATGCTGATGTTTTGATCTACGATGCCATGTACAGCGATGAGGAGTATCATAATCCTAAATCTCCAAAAATCGGTTGGGGCCATTCCACTTGGCAAGAAGCTGTAAAAATGGCACAAGCGGCTGGGGTGAAACGTGTCGTGATTTTTCATCATGATCCCTCCCACACCGATGACTTTCTCGATCAGATTGAACAGGAAGTCCAAGCTGTATTTCCCAAAGCGATTATGGCACGGGAAGGGTTAGTTGTCCCCGTTGGGTTTTAGAGAACCCGAACAGGTCTAGGGACAGTAACCAGAGTATTATCAGTAGGTAAATTTAGAACCCATTGGACGGTGCAGATTATCGATGAAATTAGCACTGAAGCGAGCACTGATCGCATTGATGATTGGGATATCCACCTTGAGTTTTCCCTTGAATGCGATCGCTGTAGAATTTGACCAGAAGGAAGTTGATCAGGAACGATTTGTGGCAATTGCTGTCCCTCGTGCCTATGGGCACACCTTAGTGGTTGTCGAACAAGTCTCAGATAGTCGCCCTTGTTGGAGTGAAAGTGGTTCTCAGCCGATTGCGGTTGATCCGTTACTACTCAATTTTGATTTTACAGGCATTTGTGGACGGGCAACGGATAGCAATGGTTATTCCGTTAGAATGGCGGGAAGAGATTTAGCTTTATCCCACGCCCTGAGTGTTCAAAGCACACCGAATGATATTTTATTAGTGGCTCAGTCCCGTGCAGATGTATATGCCCCACCGATTATTATTGGTAGAACCTATGGATTTACGAATGGTTTTGCCAAAATTATTTTAGAACCGGGTTGGCGCTTAACTAAACGAGTTTATCAAGGAAAAACTTTAGGTCATATTTATTTTACCAACGATTCTCCGGCTTTTTAAGGCGTGGGTTAAACTTAAATCACTTTAACACTCTCGTTAAGATTATGGTGACAACTCAGGAACAAATTATTACTCCTATTATTACTTGGGAAAAGTTACCCGATGATTTTATCTTAGAAGAAGAACCTGTGGAAAATACGGCTCAACCTTTAATTGCGGGTGCGTTGCGCGAAAGTTTAGAATTAGCAGGGTTAATTCAACCGGAAATGCTAATTGCTTCTAATTTTGGGTTATGTGCAACGATGAATGGGGAATTAGTCATTAAAGCCCCAGATTGGGTATATATAAAACAAGTAAAATCCATTGAACCGGAAACAACAAGAAAAAGTTATACGCCGAATTTGCAAGGGGATATTCCTAGTATTGTTATTGAATTTCTATCGGAAACTGAAGGGGGAGAATATTCGGTTAAACGCAGTTATCCGCCGGGGAAATGGTATTTTTATGAACAAATTTTGCAAGTTCCAATTTATGCTATTTTTGAACCCGTAACCGGACAATTAGAAGTTCATTCGTTACAAAATAGCCGTTATGAATTGGATAAAATTAATCAGAATAGTCGGTATTGGATTGAAGATTTAAAGCTATTTTTAGGGGTTTGGCAAGGGGAAAAAGAGCAACGGAATGGGTATTGGTTAAGATGGTGGGATGACGCCGGAAATATACTTCCTTGGGGGGTAGAAAAGGTTGAACAGGAACGTCAAATTGCAGAACAAGAACATCAACGGGCGGAAAAATTAGCTGAATTTTTGCGATCGCAGGGGATTAATCCTGATGAAATTTGTTAAGGAATCAAAAACCCGGTTTCTTTAAGAAACCGGGTTTTTGAAGAAACCGGGTTTTTAGGAACAACTATTTACTCATCTCTAACATTCGTTGAATTGGACGTAAAGCCGCAATGCGAATCTCTTCAGGAAGGGTAATTTCCGGGGAACGATTTTTCATGGATAAATACAATTTTTCCAAGGTATTTAACCTCATGTGGGGACATTCATTGCAAGCACAACTATTCATCGGAGGGGCTGGAATAAAGGATTTACCGGGGGTTTCCTTCTCCATTTGATGAATAATTCCGGGTTCAGTAACGACAATAAAACTGGACTTAGAACTTTTCTTTGCATAGTTTAATAAAGCCGTTGTTGATCCAATATAATCCGCATGACGTAAAACCGGAGGTTCACATTCAGGATGAGCAATAATTTCCGCTTCAGGATGTTCTATTTTCAATTGAACTAACTTTTTCTCAGAGAAGTTTTCATGCACCAAACAAGCCCCTTGCCATAACACCAAATCCCGTCCCGTTTCTGCCATTACATATCGCCCTAAATTGCGATCTGGAGCAAAAATAATCGGTTGATCTTCGGGAATTTGCCGCACAATATTCACCGCATTAGAACTGGTACAAATAATATCACTCATGGCTTTAATTTCAGCCGTGCAGTTAATATAAGACACCACAATATGATCAGGATATTGAGCTTTAAATTCAGCAAAGGCATCCGGTGGACAACTTTCAGCTAAAGAACAGCCCGCATTTAAGTCGGGTAACAACACTAATTTATCAGGATTCAAAATTTTGGCGGTTTCTGCCATAAAATGAACCCCTGCAAATACAATCACATCTGCATTGGTTTGAGCAACTTGACGAGATAACCCCAAAGAATCTCCAATATAATCAGCAATATCTTGAATATCAGGATCTTGATAATAATGCGCTAAAATAACGGCATTCAACTCTTGCTTTAACACTTGAATCGCTGCAAATAAATCCGTCGGTAAATCGGCAACTGTTGAATTATTTTGTCGGGGAAGAGTTGATGTAAACACAGTGAAAACCTTCTAGGAACCGTGAACGATTTTGGATTGTAGTTCCTAATTATAGTTGAATTTACCAAAAATGGGGATTTAGGGTGGGCAAATCCTAAATCCCATGGCATCCTCCTGGGTATAGATGCTCATGGTACGCGCTTTTAGAACAGTTTCGCTATTGGCAGTTGCTACGGGTGTAGCGATATGTCCAGGTTTCACCACTATCTAAAATGGCATCTGCATTACCCTTAGTGCTCAGTGTTGGGAAGAAATCATCGGTGATGTGGTCTGGGGTGAAATTATCATCGATAACGCTAACATTCGTCAGGGAAGTATGACCTGTATTTTCAACGGTGTGGCTACCCGTGTATGTCCAAGTTTCGTTAGGATCTAGGATCTCGTTATTATTAGTATCGCCAGCCGTAAAATCTGTCGTTGCAAAATCTCTAGTAGCCATGGTGTTTTGTTCCTAGTCAGTCGTTTGAATGCAGTTATTTCGCTGTTGTCACTCCGTGAGAGCCTCAGTGGAATTACGGAATTGCATACGGATTAACAGTAGGGAGGGGGTGTGGAAAATTCGTGGAAAATTTGTGAAAAATTTGTGGAAAAGACAGGAGCTACAAATCGCAAAAAAAGGACACTTAAATTTTGGAAAAAAACTACAATTTTTTTAATGAATCTCCGAAACTCTACCCTTTTCTTGATTATCCCAATTCATTGTGATGCTACTGTTTCTCCGAATAGCCCGGATATCCATTCCTGTAAATTATTGGGTTTTAAGGCTTGACAGATCAACTAAAGTGTACTATATTTAAAGCAAAAAATAATATTTTGACACCCTTAAATTTTAGTCAATTTATTAATGGAATTAAAATGTTAATTCACGGCTCTATAACAGTTAATAAAAATTCTTGTACCGTCACTTATTACGCTCAAATCGTCTGTTTACTGCCAAAAGAATACAAATTACTTGTTTTGTTTTTGGAGTATCCGAATCATGTGTTAACTTATGAGATGATTGTTGATCAGCTTTGGGATCTTGATCGGGTTCCCAGCGCTAACGGAATTCGTTCCCATATTAAAGGTTTAAGAAAAGCCTTTAGGAAAGTTAATAATACAATAGAAATCATTGAAACGGTTCATGGAATGGGTTATCGGTTAAATCCTGTACTTCTGAAACAAGAAGATTCAGAAACCCTATGCTCGTTACCACCTCCCCCTATCCTGAAAGATTTCCTTCAAACGAAAGCCATTGAATATTGTATTTTAGATCAACAGTTTTTCCTTCAATATATTTCGCCGAGTTTAATAGAGTATTGTGATTATCCAGAAAGTTTAAAAATTGGCAGTTATGTCGGGGATAGCTTTCCAGAATTAATCGGATTTGAAGAAATTTTAGCAAAAGTCATCACGAAAGAAGAACCTAACTTAGAGATTCAGGGGGTTGCGCGGTCTGTTAATCCAAAAAGACCGGCTTATGTCAATTTTTATGTAATGGCAAATCAGGATGTACATTGGCCCAGTAATCATCATGAGCCACTGCTCTTTATTTTCATTGAAGATGCTTCTGAAAAAATGTCCTATAAACAAAGAATTACTCAATTAGAAAATGAAATGAGTTTATTCGGTACTCTGAATATTTCATATCTTGTATAGTTTAGATAACCTTTAAAACCATAAGCGTTGTGAATACCAAACCCATTAAAATTGCTGTTGTCGGGGATGTTCATGATCAGTGGGAAAATGATGATGCCCTGGCTTTGAAGTCTTTGGAGATTGATTTAGTTCTATTGGTTGGGGATTTTGGCAATGAAGCGGTGGAGCTTGTCAAAACCATCGCTGCCTTAGAGATTCCCAAAGCAGTTGTCTTTGGCAACCATGACGCCTGGTATACCGCAACGGAATGGGGCCGGAAAAAATGCCCCTATAATCGTCAAACCGAAGATTGGGTGCAAGAACAACTAGATATTATGGGGGAAGATCATGTCGGTTACGGAAAACGGGACTTTCCCGATTTGCAGTTAACCGTTGTCGGCGGTCGTCCCTTTAGTTGGGGTGGCCCGGAATGGAAATATAGTGATTTTTACGAAGAACGATTTGGGGTAAATAATTTTGCAACTTCCGCCCAGCGCATGATTAAAGCGGTACAAGCGGCTCGTTTTGAGCGGATTCTGTTTTTAGGTCACAACGGCCCTACAGGGCTAGGAGAGGCAGCAGAAGCCCCCTGTGGCAAAGATTGGAACCCCCTCGGAGGAGATTATGGTGATCCTGATTTTGCCGAGGCCATCGCCCAAGCTCGAATATTGGGTAAAACCATTCCCTTAGTTGCTTTTGGTCATATGCACCATACCCTCCGTCATACCAAGACCCGTCTCCGTCAACGGTTAGTGACTAGCCCGGAAGGAACAGTTTATCTGAATGCCGCTTGCGTGAGTCGGATTCGAGAAACACCCCAAGGAAAACAACGGAATTTTTCCCTTGTGACCTTAGACTCCGAACAAGTCTCGGAGGTATCCTTAGTCTGGGTTGGTGAGGATTTTCAGGTGGTTGAGACGGAAATGCTCTATTCTTCTGCTCCACTCTTGGCACAATCTGCGTTTGTGCTATAATTGCTTTTTAGCTCATGGATGAGCAATTGGAGAGGTGGCAGAGTGGTCGATCGCGCCTGACTTGAAATCAGGTGAGCCGCAAGGTTCCGTGGGTTCAAATCCCACCCTCTCCGTTCTTTTAGTGTGATTGGGGGCAGGTTTTTCGCTCAACTTAATTGATTCCCTGAGCTTGAATCGCCGTAATCGCAACGGTATTCACAATATCAGGAATCGTACAGCCTCGACTTAAATCATTCACGGGTTTATTTAACCCTTGTAAAACCGGGCCAATGGCAATCGCATCCGCCGACCGTTGTACAGCTTTGTAAGTATTATTTCCGGTGTTTAAATCGGGGAAAATAAACACCGTTGCGTGTCCGGCGACTTCACTTCCTGGAAGTTTTGTTTTAGCCACATCTTCATCAACCGCCGCATCATATTGAATTGGGCCTTCTATTTTTAAATCGGGGCGTAATTGACGGGCTAGAATTGTGGCTTCTCGCACTTTATCCACATCTTCTCCTTGACCGGATTCTCCTGTCGAATAGGATAACATAGCCACTAAGGGTTCCACCCCAAATTGTTGAGCGGTTAAGGCAGAACTAATAGCAATATCTGCTAATTGTTGAGGATTAGGATTAGGATTAACCGCACAATCTCCATAGACTAAAACCCGGTCTTCTAAACACATTAAAAACACACTGGAAACAATGGAACATCCGGGTTGAGTTTTAATAAATTCTAAGGCGGGACGGATGGTATGTCCAGTGGTATGAACCGCCCCGGATACCATGCCATCTGCCATGCCTTTATAAACCATCATTGTACCAAAATAGCTAACATCGTGCATCACATCTCGTGCACAATCTTCCGTAATGCCTTTATGTTTTCGGAGTTGATAATAGGTTTGAGCATAGTCTTGATACCATTCGGAAGTCATGGGATTAACAAGATTAACGCCCTCGAGTTTTAAGCCAAAGGACGTTGCTTTTTCTCGAATTTCATTGGGATTTCCTAATAAAGTAATTTCGGCGACACCCCGCCTTAATAAAATTTCACTGGCTTTTAAAATCCGTTCTTCTGTGCCTTCGGGTAATACAATATGTTGACGTTGTTTTTTAGCTCGTGCAATTAATTCATACTCGAACATAATGGGAGTAATGCGCGAAGACCGAGACAATGAAATCTGTTTTTCGATTTTAGACGTATCAATATAATTTTCAAACCCTCCTAACGCAGATGCGATTTTTCGCTCGTTATCGGGCGTAATTTTTGAGTGAACCTGATTAATTTTTGTGGCGGTATTGTAGGTATCGTTTTCAACTGCTAAAATGGGAATTGTCCATTTTTTAAAGCCTTTAATCAGTTTATGGAGGGAGGGCGCAAGTTCTAAGCCTCCGGTTAAAATAATTCCGGCAATATTGGGATAATTTTCTGAAAAAGTGGAAGCTAAACACGCTAAAATAATATCAGCGCGATCGCCTGGGGTAATGATTAAACTGCCTTCTCGAATATGATATAAGAAATTGGGAACGTGCATGGCTGCCACTTTAAACGATATCACTTCTTGTTTTAATTGTTCAGGATCACCATGAACCAATCGAGCTTCAACGGCGGTGGCAATTTCTCCAACGGTTGGTTTCCCTAAGTCTTCGATTTCGGGTAAGAAAAACACCGGATCATCATAAGACCAAATATGTTCAAGTTGATCAGCAACGGATTGAAATTGTTCTAAGGGAATGCGATTAACCATCGTTGCAACTAAGCTACACCCTTGTTCTATAAAGGCTTCTCGTTCACTTTTGACACTGCTAATCAGTTCTTTTATCGTTTTTCCTTGTCCATTAGCCACTAATAAAATAGGGGCAGATAATTGATTAGCAATTTCAGCATTAAGGTTAAATTCAAAGGCGGAAATAATATCAGTAAAATCCGTTCCTTCACAGATAATAAAATCACATTGAGATTCTAAAATTTTATATTTTTCAATAATGCGTTTGAGAATTTCTTCAAGTTGTCCTTCCGCAACTAACGTCCGGGTTTCTTCATGGGTGACTCCATAATAAGCTTCATAGGGAAACTCTAAATGATAGCGGCTGGAAATCAGTTCAATATCATTATCGGGTTGGGTTCCCGCATGAATCATAGGACGGAAAAATCCTAACCGTCGAATGCGTTTGGAGAGTAATTCCATGATACCTAACAGAATCAAGGATTTACCACTATTGGGTTCAATGGCACTAATATATAAATTGTTAATCATAAGTTAAAAATCGGTTAACGTCAGATTTTTTCTCCCTCTATTTAATTCTAGGCTGATTTTTCAGATCGGTTGTGACTCTTGGCAAAGTTGGGCTTTTTTTTAAAATCGTTACATTTATTAACAATTGGGCCTGATTGACAACTCACCCCAATGGGATAATAAATGATTGGTCTTTAGTAAAATTTTTTATTGATTGCTTCTCATGCCATCCCAATCTCATAGAAATTCCTTAAATCTGGTTCAACGTCCTCGCCGTCTCCGCCGCACCGATGCTCTGCGCCGCATGGTTCAGGAAACCCACCTTACGGTGAATGACTTAATTTATCCTCTGTTTGTTATGGAGGGGGAAAACCAAAAAGTTGAGGTTTCTTCCATGCCGGGAAGTTACCGCTATACCTTAGATTTACTTTTAAAAGAAGTCAATGAAGCTTGGGAATTAGGTATTCCCGCCATTGCCTTATTTCCCTTGGTCGCTGAAGAAAAAAAAGATAACGCTGGAACAGAAAGTTATAACCCGGATGGCTTAATTCAACGCACGGTGCGGGCGATTAAACAGGCTATTCCTGAAATGATGATCATTACGGATATTGCGCTTGATCCGTTTTCGAGTAAAGGTCATGATGGAATTGTTAGCGATGAGGGAGAAATTCTCAATGATGAAACCGTTGAAGTTTTAGTTAAACAAGCTCTGTCCCATGCGGAAGCGGGGGCTGATATTGTGGCGCCGTCGGATATGATGGATGGTCGCATTGGGGCGATTCGTCAAGGGTTAGATGAAGCGGGATATATTGAAGTTGGGATTTTAGCTTATACGGCTAAATATGCCTCCGCCTATTATGGCCCTTTCCGGGATGCCTTGGATTCGGCTCCTAAATTTGGCGATAAGAAAACCTATCAAATGAACCCAGCTAACTCCAGAGAAGCGTTAACGGAATTGGCTTTGGATGAATGCGAAGGCGCTGATATTGTCATGGTGAAACCTGCTTTAGCGTATTTGGATATTATTCATTTGCTGCGGTCAGCAACGGATCTTCCCGTAGCCGCCTATAACGTCAGTGGGGAATATGCCATGATTAAAGCCGCTGGACAAATGGGTTGGATTGATGAGAAAAAAGTCATGTTAGAAACCTTAACCAGTATTAAACGGGCTGGGGCTGATTTAATTCTCACCTATTTTGCTAAGGAAGTGGCTCTGATTTTACGTTAAGAAAGATTAAAATAAGGCGGGTTTTGAATTTTTACCCGCCTCTACCTTAAACTATCAACGGGGAAAACCGCAGACTCGGAAAAATATAAAGATTATTAATAGATATTTAGATTTTATTTTAATATTTAAAACAATTCTCTGAAAAGTCGATTTTTTATTGAAAATAATTTGCAAAAAGTTGACGGATTTATAGGGGTTCTGGTATACTAGAAAAAAGGGTATTCAAGGGGTTATTGTGTCTATTGGCAAAAATGCAGTCTACAAGCCCCTTGTTGTCGTCAATACTGTATTAAAAATCACCCAGATTTCGTTTAGCGATGCACGGATTTTGGCAAGAGAATATTAAGTCGAGGCTAGGTATCTTGACAAAATTCCTGTTTTGTGCATTGATGTCCCTATTCCCTGTTCCCTATTTTAGATTACGACAGTAAAAATAGACCCTTGAGGATTGTTATTTTCAATAGAAATTGTCCCTCCGTGAGCTTCAACGGCTAATTTACAAAACGCTAAACCTAATCCAATTTGAGGAATTCCTTTGCGAAAAGTTCCGATATCGTATTTCTCAAAAATCCGTTGTCGGCTTTCTTCGCTAATCCCAGAACCGCAATCAATGACCTGAATTTTCAGCATTGCGTCCGGGGGATAACTGATTCGTAAAGTAACTTGACTTCCTCCGGGAGAAAATTTAATAGCATTCGATAATAAATTATCAATCACTCGTTGTAAAATCACCGGATCAACAGATATGTGTCTCCCGGCTTCGGGAAACTCATACAATAACTTGATCTGACGATAAGCCACAATTGCTTCAAAATCCGTCACCACTGCATGACCGATTTCAGATAGATCAACCTGATCATACTCCAAAACGAATTCATCCGTTTGAACTTTAGCTATAATTAATAAACTATTGACTAAGGAAACCATGCGTTTACTTAGTCGTAAAATATCCTCAACCTTTTGAAGTTGTTTAGGTTGTAACGGGGAAAGTTTGAGAAGTTCACAACTAAATAAAACCCCAGCCAAAGGATTATTCAAATCATGAATAATCATATTGGATAAATCCTCTCTCGCTTGAAGTAACGCTTGTAATTCATCATATTGCTGCTTCATTCTTAACATAGAGCGAACTCGCGCACGCAATTCTATCCCATTCACCGGTTTACTAATAAAATCATCGGCGCCGGCATCGAAGCAAAGTGCTAAATCTTCTTTGGCTGTTAAAGCCGTAACCATAATAATCGGAAGATGACGCCAAAGGGGATTTTTTTTGATCTGATGACAAAGTTCAATTCCATCTAACTGTGGCATCATCACATCTAATAAAATCAAATCGGGTAATTTGACCGATAAATAGTCTAAAGCTTCAGTGCTGCTCCTGGCAAAACTTAGATGATACGCTTCTTTATATAATAGAAATTCGATGACACGGAAATTGTCTGGCTCATCATCCACTATCAGCACGGAAGGAAGTGAAGCCATTGTTAACTCCTTTGACAAGATTCTGATCAGAAAGTTTGTATCGTTTCTAATAACTGTACAATTTGAGGTATGGAAATATCCATTAAAATCAAGTACGGTCATTGCTCTTGTGTTATTTTAAGCACGTCTAAACTATTTTTAGCAAGCACAACTTTATAACCCTTGCTATCCCAATAGTCTGATACAAATTTAGATGGGTACATAACCAAATTTTGGAATTAAAGTTTCAGCGCAGCAGAGAAACTTCTAGCCAATAATGAAGAAAATGCTTGATTGTCTGTTTGAATTCATCTATACTTACAGGTTTTAACAGATAACTGTTAGCTCCATATAGATAGCAGGTTTCTATATCTTTAGGGTTAGAAGATGAGGTTAGGACAATAATCGGGATACTTTTGAGTATTATATCTTGTTTTACCTGATAAATCACCTCCCGACCATCAGTTCCCGGTAAATTCAGATCCAGAAGAATTAAATCGGGAACAGGTGCGAAATCGAGATTAGAATAATGATCTTGATGATACAAATAAGCTAACGCATCCTCTCCATCCATAACCCGATAAATCGGATTAGAATAGGATAACTGTCGCATTACCCGTTTGAATGCGGTGAAGTCTTCATCACTATCCTCAACTACTAATATCGTTCTTTGACGTTGCATTCACTGTCCTCAGTTTCTTTCTAATAATTTATTCTAAAAAATAAGGAAGTGTAAAATAAAAGGTTGTTCCTTCCTGGGGAATAGAATTGAGCCAAATCGTTCCCCCATGTCGTTCAATAATTGTTTTAACAATTGTTAATCCTGCTCCCGTTCCCCCTCCATATTGAGTCCGTGCATGAAGGCGTTTAAAAATCCTGAAAATAGTATCATGATGCTTTGGAGGAATTCCAATCCCATTATCCCGAATATACAACGTTAAAAGAGGTTGAGTTTCTTCATGGATCATAGGTTCTGGATCTAAATAGCCAATTTCGACAGACTTGATTAACTGATTATTATATTTTAATCCATTACTGATTAAATTTGTCAAGACTTCTTGAATTAAAATTTTATCTCCTCGAATCAAGGGTAAAGGTCGAGGAATGACAATATTGATTGTATCGGCTGCATAACTCATTTTAAATAGGTCTACAATGCTAGGGATTAACTTATTCAAATCCAACGGATTCAGGTTTAATTCCTGTCGCCCCAGGCGAGAAAAATGTAAAAGAGAATTGATTAAATCCTCCATCCGTTTCGTCAGATCAACTAAGGTTTGCAGTTTAGAAACTCCATCCTCATCGAGAACTTGACCATAATCTTCTAATAAAAAGGTAGAATAATTATGAATTCCCCGCAAGGGCTCTTTTAAATCATGGGAAGCAATATAAACAAAGGCATCTAACTCACTATTCGTGCGTTGTAATTCTAAATTTATCGCAGCCAGTTCCTCAGCTTTCTGTAAAATAATACTAACTAATGCACTTCTGACTTCTAGGGCGGCTTCGATTTCAAAAGGTTGCCAAGGTAAGGACTTTCCCTGAACCGTTTCTTGCCACAGAGCAAAGGATTTACGCGGAAAAATGGTTAAACTGCCATCTTCTTCAATTCGTTTCGGCTTATCAGGATTTCCGGCCCAGTTCACATATTGTAATTGTTCAGGACGAAACCATAAAATAAAATTTCGTTTGATTTTGGTGATGGAAATTGCCAGTAAACCACTCGCAACCGCCTGAAAATTTGCCGCCGGAGGGTACACCATTGAGAGGGAATCTGTCACAAACGTATGATTGTTAAATTGATCAGATAACCACAAAATCAAGGGTTCTAGCTGTGCAATAGAAGGGGTTTTTCCGAGGGGAATTAAATGCTCATCTTGAACAAAAACTGCCCCTTCTGCTGCCATTAATTTTAGCAAATCTTCTTGATTTTGGAGTAAAGCATCCATAACCGTTTCTGCCTGAACCATAATATCTGTAAATTTTGCTTGTAAAGATTTTAGGGATAGTTTGTAATCTAAATTTTCATTTTCTACCTTAGTGGGTAATTCTAAAGACATCGCTTGTCCCAAAAATTCACACACCGTTCTGATGCTATAGGAAATAAATTTAGGGCTGTAATGATGACAGGCAATTAATCCCCAGAGTTGATTATTGTTAACAAGTGAAATAGACAGGGATGCTGCCACCCCCATATTCTTTAAATATTCTCGATGAATGGGAGAGACACTCCTCAACACACTAAAGCTTAAATCGAGGGGTTCTGTTGCTGTATCCGATGGCATAGAAATAATAGGAACAGGTTGATAATTAATATCAGGAATTAATCGCAATCCATTGACAATATAGAGTTGTTTTGCTTGTTTAGGAATATCAGAATCAGGATAATGTAATCCCAGATAAGGTTCTAAATCCTCTCGCTTTTCTTCGGCAATGACCGTTCCTGAACCATCGGGAGAAAACCGATAAATCATGACTCGATCAAACCCCGCAATTTTTCGGATGTGTTGGATTAAAACTTCACAAATTTCAGCAAGAGTTGTTGTTTTTTGCAGTTTCAAAAATACCTTTTTAGTCAATTCATAAAAATTAAAAAAGTTAGGCGGTTCTTTTTCACTTGTTGGTTCTAATTCTAAAATCAAATAATTTTGAGGAGAACAGTGAATCATCCCTTGGAATCTTTTAATATCTTGATTAATGTGCACCTGAAGTTGTACCGGATTAACCTGATCAAAGGTTTCTTCTAAACACTCTTGCAGGGCACAAAGTTGCTCTGAGGCAAATAGAAAAGATA
This sequence comes from Planktothrix mougeotii LEGE 06226, assembly GCF_015207485.1. Taxonomy (NCBI): domain Bacteria; kingdom Bacillati; phylum Cyanobacteriota; class Cyanophyceae; order Oscillatoriales; family Microcoleaceae; genus Planktothrix; species Planktothrix mougeotii. Next base: position 4,278 of record NZ_JADEWU010000018.1, on the reverse strand, counting down.
GGGGTTGTCCTAAACATTGTTCGGGTGGAATCCCTAAATAAACCTCTGTATTATTACTAACTTGAAGAATATTGAGGTCGGGATTGGATAACACAAACAAAATTCCATGAGATTGAATTGTGCCCGGAAGATGAATAAGCTCTCGATCACAGTTGTTTAAACTTAAAGGTTCAGGAAAAAGTTCAAATGGTGTCGTCGATGGTAAGTTAAAGTTATGGGAATTCAAGGAATAGGCCTCCTCAAGTTGTAGTATTATCAGTAATTATACAGTTGATTAAAACCGAACTCTTCGTTAAAGATCTATTTTAGATGTCGGTACTGATTAAGATATGTTAAATCTGATTTTCAATCAAGGGTTGATCAACAGGTTAGCGATGCAGCGAAACGTGCTATAATCGGACTGGAGATTTTTCAGGATGCCCAACAATTCATTTTAAAGCCCAAGCTTAAGAAATTGGAATTCCTGAAACCCCAAAAAAATATTTAACAAATTTTATTGCAGTTCAAATGCAGGAAATATTTCCGGCGCTGGACTCGGTTGATTAAGCATTAAACCCTTTTTAAAAGCTGATCGTGCCTTTTTAAAAGCTCATCGGGGCAGTATTTTGATCGAAACCATCCGCGGAGCAGAAACACAATTTACCATCAAATTATTCCTGGAGGGAAATCAATAAATTTTATGAATAAAGTTTTGATTATTGAAGATGAAGATACCATTCGAGAAAATATAATGGAGTTACTTTTATCCGAAGAATTCCAAGTTTTAGATGCGGCTCAAGGTCAATTAGGGATTAAGTTAGCTTCAGAGTATCAACCCAACTTAATTCTCTGTGATATTATCATGCCGGATATTGATGGGTATACTGTTCTCACCGAGATGCAAAAACAACCCCTTCTCGCCAATATTCCATTTATTTTTATGACCGCTAAAGCTGAACGCAGGGATTTGCGGTTAGGAATGGAATTAGGGGCGGATGACTACATCACAAAACCCTTTACACCGATAGAACTTTTGAGTACCATTCGCGCCCGATTAAAAAAACAACAACAGTATTTATTCCAATATGCGGAGGAACGAGAACGTGCCAATCAACTTAAACAGAAAGTTTCTGAACTTGAGCAACTCAGCAAAACCCAGGAAGAACTGTTAACGCGGCTATCAGAAGAACTGAGTAACCCGATGTCTAATATTAGTTTAGCAGTTCAAATGTTAAACTTATTATCAACCCAAGCCAATCAAGTACCTGATTTAGCGTTAAAACAACAACGTTACTTAAAAATTCTCCAAGAAGAATGTGCGCGGGAAGTGAGTATCCTCAATCAGATTTCAGACTTAAAAACGATATTAACCCCAGAAAATATTAAATTCATTCGCAAACTCAATGTATTACAGAGAAACAACTATGACTAAAATTCTTGTGATTGAAGATGAAGATTTAATTCGAGATAATATTGTAGAACTTCTCGAATCTGAAGACTTTGAAGTTTTCAATGCCGAAGACGGTAAAATCGGGGTGCAACTGGCGAGTCAACATCAACCCGATTTAATTTTGTGTGATGTGATGATGCCAGAACTCGACGGTTATGGGGTTCTCCTCAAGTTACAAGAAAACCCCCTGACAGCGACCATTCCCTTCATTTTCTTAACAGCAAAAGCTGATTTAGGAGACCTGCGGAAAGGAATGCAGCTTGGGGCTGATGATTATTTGACTAAACCCTGTACCGCCACAGAATTACTCAAAGCGATTGTGATTCGTTTAGAAAAACACACGATATTAAAAGAGCGTTATACTAGCGAATTAAAAGTAGCTGAAGCTAAACTCAATCAATTCATTTATCAAGATAGTACCACAAGTTTACCCAACCGTTTATCTTTGTTGGAATATTTCCAACAAATGCTGCATCAATTAGCATCCTTATCGGGGACAGATGAAAATTGGAAGTACCAAGGCATGATTCCCGTCCTCTGTTTAGGGGTAGATCGATTTAGCCGAATTAATGATCTTTTTGACTATGAAAGCGGAGATTTACTGTTAAAAGAGGTAGGAGAACGGCTCAGAAAGAGTTTATCTGCTGAAAATATTATTACCCATCTCAATGCCGATCAATTTGCAATTTTACTAGCCCCAACTTTAGATAAAAAACTGCTTAAAACCACCCTAGAAGGATTACAAAAAATCATTTCTAAACCCTTTGTTTTAATGAACCGGGAAGTCTTCATCACCATTAGCACTGGAATTGCACTCTATCCCCAAGACGGTCGGGAGATTCAACAACTGCTGCGGGCGGCCAAACAAGCCATGAATGAAGTCAAGCAACAAGGAGGAAATCACTATACCTTTTATACCCCTACCTGTGATCATGAACTCTCAGAACGGATTGATTTAGAAGTCGCCCTGCGCTATGCTTTAGAAAGGGAAGAATTTCAACTTTACTATCAACCGCAAGTCAGTTTAAAAACAGGAAACATTGTCGGGGCAGAAGCATTACTGCGCTGGAAACATCCCCAACAAGGAATGATTTCCCCGATGAAATTTATTCCGATTGCGGAAGAAACGGGTTTAATTGAACCGATTGGAGAATGGGTTTTATATCAAGCTTGTAAAGATAGTAAAGCATGGCGCTCTCAAGGTTTAGGCTGTTTACGGGTAGCCGTTAACTTATCGGGTCGTCAATTCCGAACGGCTAACTTGCGCCAAAAATTAGTGCAAGTTTTACTCAACACCGGCTGTGAACCGGATTATTTAGAATTAGAATTAACCGAAAGTTTGTTAATTCGAGATGCGGAATTATCCATCCAACAATTGCAAGCTTTAAAAGCCCTGGGTTTAAAAATAGCCATTGATGATTTTGGGACAGGATATTCTTCTCTCAACTATCTGCAAAAGTTTCCGTTTGATGTACTGAAAATCGATCAATGCTTCGTTCGGAATCTCCATAATAATAAAATCAATGCAGCGATTACCCAATCTTTAATTTCAATGGCGCATCTTTTAAATTTAAAAGTGATTGCTGAAGGAGTTGAAACCCAAGAAGAGTTAGATCTCTTGAATGAGTTTAATTGTAATGAAATTCAGGGATATTTATTCAGTCGTCCTCTCAATTTAGAAGAGTTTCAAGCCTTAGTTAAAAGCGGACGAAAATTAAAACTTTCTCAACCGAATCCCTAACATTAATTAGAATCATTGAGGACATTAAAATGACCAAGATATTAGTGATTGAGAATGAAGAATCCATCCGAGAAAATATCGTAGAACTTTTAGAAATAGAAGAGTTTGAAACCTTATCCGCCGAGAATGGAAAAATCGGTTTAGCAATTGCCCAAAGCACTCATCCCGATTTAATCTTATGTGATGTGATGATGCCAGAACTCGATGGCTATGGGGTAATAGAAGCATTGCGGAAAGAACCAGAAACCATGATGATTCCGTTTATTTTCCTAACCGCAAAAGCTGATAAATTGGATTTAAGGAAAGGAATGGAATTAGGGGCTGATGATTATTTAACTAAACCTTTTACCCCCTCGGAATTGTTAAAAGCAATTTCGACTCGACTGGAAAAACAAGCGGTTGTTCAAAAAGTCTCTCAACAACAATTACAGGAACTTCGCAGCAATATTACCCATTCTCTTCCCCATGAATTAAGAACCCCTCTGAATGGAATTCTCGCTTCAACGGAATTTCTACTCCATGAATTAGACTTTATGGATACCCAGGAAATTCGGGAAATGGTCGAGCAGATTTCTTTATCCGGTCAACGCTTATATCGGTTGATCATGAATTTTCTCCTCTATGCTGAATTAGAACTGATTGCCACCGAACCCAAACGAATTGCTGCCTTACGTCAGTATAAAACGGCATCTTCCAAAGACGCCATTACTGAACAAGTCATGAGTCAGGTTCAAGAAGCAAAACGGGAGGCAGATTTATCTCTGAATTTGCAAGATGTTCCCATTGCTATGGCAGAAATGAGGTTGAAAAAACTGGTGGAAGAATTAGTTGATAATGCCTTAAAGTTTTCCAATCCAGGAGAACCGATTGAAATTAATGGATGTGTTAAAGACCGTCAATTTGTTTTATCGGTTAAAAATACTGGACGAGAAATGAATCCTCAACAAATTGCTCAAATTGGTGCCCATATGCAGTTTGAACGCAAACTCTATGAACAACAAGGCTCCGGCTTAGGATTAGCCATCGTCCAAAAACTCATCGAACTCCACCAAGGTCAACTGCTCATAGAAACTCCTACCCCCAACCAAACCCTCGTGACTCTTTATGT
>NZ_JADEWU010000146.1:0-4139 GCF_015207485.1 Planktothrix mougeotii LEGE 06226 | reverse complement strand
TACGGGGGCGGGTGGGTCGAGGGAAAGATAAATCCTATTGTTTATTATTGTTAGGAGGGTCTACCCCAGAAGCCAGACAACGGTTACAAGTTTTAGAACAATCTCAGGATGGGTTTTTGATAGCAGAAATGGATTTACAATTGCGGGGGCCAGGACAAGTTTTAGGCACTCGTCAATCGGGTTTACCGGATTTTGCTTTAGCCAGTTTAGTGGAGGATCAAGAGGTGTTACAATTAGCCAGGGAAGCTGCACAAAAAGTTTTAGAAAAAGATGGAACCTTACACAGTTGGCCATTAATGCGGGAGGAATTAAATCGTCGTTATCTTAAGATGATGGGAGGTAGTATTTTAACTTAATTGAATAGAGTATTAGATTAAAACAGTACACTCTTTCTATTGTCCATTGCCCATTGCCCATTCGTCGTAATTCGTAATTCGTAATTCCCTATTCCCTGTTCCCTGTTCCCTTAAAAAAAAATGAAAATAGTATTAACGAATGATGATGGCATTGATGCACCCGGAATTCGAGCCTTGGGGAAAGCAATTTCTGGTGATAAAATTTTGATTGCTCCCAATAAAGAATATTCTCAATGTGGGCATCAAGTTACAACTCACCAAGGAATTCATGTTGAAAAACGGTCGAAAATTGAATATGCAATTGGGGGAACTCCAGCCGATTGTATTCGATTAGCGGTATCTCATCTTTGTCCTGATTTAAGTTGGGTGATTTCAGGAATTAATCCAGGGGGAAATATGGGGGTTGATGTGTATATTTCGGGAACGGTGGCGGCGGTGCGGGAAGCGGCAATTCAGGGAATTCCAGCGATCGCTTTATCCCAATATCGCAAAGGCGGAAAACCGGTAAACTGGAAAACGGCAACTCGTTGGGCTAGTTTAGTCTTAGAAGAATTAATGAAACATCCTCCCCAACGGGGATATTTTTGGAATGTTAATTTTCCCTATTTGGAACCGGAAGAACCCGACCCTGATATTGTATTTTGTAAATTAGGAACTCAATCTTTACCCATTAACTATAGAAGAGAAGGAGATTATTTTTATTATCACGGAAATTATAGCGATCGCATCTATGAACAAGGAACCGATGTCGAGGTGTGTTTCCGAGGAAAAATAGCGGTGACATTAATTAAATTGTAGAGTCGGGAAGAGGGAAGAGGGAAGAGGGAATTACGAATTACGAATTACGAATTACGAATTACGACGAATGGGCAATAGGCAATCTTGCTATAGGCAACAAAAACAGTTGGAAATTGACCGGCTTTCAAGTTCTTGAGATAGGTAGGTTAATTTTATTCAACTCCTAATTACTATTTCTAGGGTTCCTGAAAATTAACTTAAATCAATGTATTCTTTAATACAATAAAAACCCGGATTTGATGAGAAAATTTTCATGCAACCGATGGCAAATTCCTTTAAGATTAGGGGAAAACCACCCGTTAAGTGAAAATACTCATCCTCTATCCTAGGTATCATAACTCTTCAGGAGTTTAAACCGAGGAACCTAAGTAATCCGGGTGACGTCATCACTAACGGAATTTTTCATCAACCGAGTTCCACCCATGAGCCAATCTATCCCTATTTCTTGGTCTACGGCTGAAGTCTCTATCCCCCTAGAGCAAATCCCCCTTGAACAACTGTCAAATTCTGATTTGGTTTTGCGTTGTCAACAGGGAATTTGTCCTGACCGAGCCGCGTTTACAGAACTACTTCGCCGCTATCAATCCCATGTTGATAAAATTCTCTATCACCTAGCCCCAGATTGGCAAGATCGAGCAGACTTGGCTCAAGAAATCTGGATTCGGGTGTATCGTAATATTAAACGTTTGCAAGAACCCGTAAAATTTCGAGGATGGTTAAGCCGAATTGCGACTAATTTATTTTACGATGAACTCCGCAAACGTAAACGAGTAAAACCTCCCCTTTCTTTAGATGCACCGCGCAATATTGAAGATGGAGAAATGGACTGGGAAATTGCCGCCGATAGTCCGGGCCCCGATGAAGATATGGCTACCCGTGAATTTTATAGCCATCTTCGAGATGCCATTGCTGATTTACCCGAAGTTTTTCGGACAACGATTGTTTTGCGAGAAATTGAAGGATTAGCTTATGAAGAAATAGCTGAAATTACAGGAGTTTCCCTGGGAACGGTAAAATCAAGAATTGCCAGAGCTCGTCAACGGTTACAAGCCGATTTACAAGTTTATCTGAATCCGTAAAAAATTGGCGTGAGGGGGTGCAATTGGTGGATTTTACCGATACAATAGTTATATAGGTTTCAAGCCCTATTTTTCATGACTTTTCCCCCAACTATAAGCTGAATTGAGTTTGTCTAATTTCATGTCGAATTTCATACTTGGTGAATGGGGGTGTTCCGATGAAGCACAATTTTGAGCCAGAACCACAAATTAACTCAACCCTCCAGGGGCATCTACTTGACCCTCAACAGTTTCAATTACTGAGTGCCTACGTTGATGGAGAAACGACGGTTTCAGAACGCCGTCAAGTTCAAGCTTGGCTAGATCATGACCCTCAAATTAAAGCAGTTTATTTACAACTGCTGCAACTTCGTTCTCGCTTACAAGCCGCACCTGTTCCCGCCTCCCATTCCTCGGTGCAACAACTCGCTAACCGTGTTTTCCAACGCCTAAATCAAAGAACTCGTGTTATAATATCTTGGGGGGGAACTGCGATCGCTGCATTATTAGTGATGACGGTTTCTGGCAATTTGGGGCGAGTGGCAATGGTGGCTCAATCTCAAAATTTGAATGATTCAGAACCCTTACAAATAGCCTTGAATGAACCTCTAATTCCCATTGTTAATCCGAATGCAGTTAGTATTAGTGTAGATCAACCGATTATTCCAATTCCGAAAGCTGCTGTTTCTACACCAACTGATTAAGCCGTTTGTTTTTGTTAATTAAAATAATAGAACTCTAGGGATACAAAATTACTGTGTCCCTAGAGTTTTTTTAACACTTAATCTCGATTTTTCCAACATCCATCAGGAATCAAAACCCCTGAATAAACCTGAACTTTTGTCATGTCCATCAGATAAGCCCAAACTAAGCCCAAGGGTTGATGATTGAGATCGAATACGGGAATTTGTTGGCGCTGATATTCATTTTCTTCCGGGGGACGGTGGGGTTGATAATCTTCCAATTGATCTAAATCTATAAAAATATTGGGGTCTGAAAAAGATAAAATCACTCCCTGCACAATGCCATCCCCAGCAACCAACCCTGGATACCCTAAAGATAAATCATAGAGTTTTCCCTGAACTACAGCAGGACGCTGGGCGATGACCCGTCCCTGACAATAGCGCAGATAATTGCTTTCCCCCGGTTTGAGCGTACCATATACAAATACATGAATGAGATTTGTCATCGTTTGGCTATCCTGTCTGGATTTGAGAAAGTTGTTAAAACTTTTTGTTAACATGATTAATAGCTGATCATCTTAACCCTTGAGATGAAGGCGATGATGGGTTCGGGTTGAGTTTGTTTTTTACTTCTGAATTTATTCATGCTGATAGCCGTTAATTTAATCGATTTTTCAGTTCATACCTTACCGTTAAGTGCGTTTTTCCCGGAATTTCCCCTGTTTGACGGTATTTTTTCCACCCAGGGCGTGATGGTGATGTTGCTGGCTGCTTATGCGGTTGCGATGTGGATGTTTTTAACCAGTGCTCCTAAAGTTCATACCATTATGGTTTCGGATTTGAATGTGGCCAAGGATTTTTATGAAGGTTTATTAGGATTGTCTGTAGCAGATGTTCCTTTGCATTATTACTATAACTATGAACAAACTTTAGGAGCAACGGGAATTGATCCGCTTTATCTGTCTACCCCTGTGGGGAGTGCGGCGACTAAAATGCAGGGGACTGAGGGACTATGGTATCAACTGATGAAAAACACTCAGTTACATATTATTGGGGGTGCGAGTTATGGGTCTAAAGATCAAGAACGTCATGTTTGTTTTGATCGAGATTGTTTAGAACAAATTTTAATGCGGGTACAATTGCGAGGGGTCAAGCATAAAATTCGTAGCGAAAGACCGTTAAATTTTTTAGTTAAAGATTTAGATAATCGGGTTATTGAGATGACGGAAGTTAAGAGTTAGAGG
>NZ_JADEWU010000017.1:0-89300 GCF_015207485.1 Planktothrix mougeotii LEGE 06226 | reverse complement strand
GGGGAGCGGGGGGAATTGGGTGATCTTCTTCGGGTGGGGTCGCTTCCGGGTCTGCTGTTTCCGGTTTCCTTCCTTTTAAGTAAAGCTGCCAGGTTAAGCCCGGTTGCTCGGTTTCTGAAAAGGGAATTTCTGGCAAAGTGGTGGCGAGGATAAAATCAAATAGAATTTTGTTGCCCTCACTCATGCGAGGTGCAGTATAAATTAATTGACCGAAGGTTTGTAAGTGTTCTCGAATCGTATTAACTCGGATTCCCTGTTCTGAGAGTTGGGTACTGGGTGAGAATACAAAGTGCCAAAGGGTTTCGCCGTTGTTAATTGCGGTGTTGATCTGCTCTTGTTCTTGGGGTTTGAGTTTGAATTCTAGTGGGGTAACGAGCCCAGATAAAGGGTTTTCGAGGTGTTCGTTCGGAATAACCGCCTTAAGTTGGGTGCTAATGTCGGTAATATCGGGGGGTGGGGTTTGAGTTCGGTGACAAGTGATCACTTGTTCGAGGAGTTTTGTTCCTGCAATTAAAGCATCAAATCCTTCAGAAGATAGAGCTATTTTTTGATCCCGTAAGACTCGTAAATAGCTTTCCATTTGATGGGCTAATTCTTCCGCGGGTCCCACTCCGACCATCCCTGATAATCCTTTGATGGAATGGAAACAACGAAATAATTCATTGAGGTGAGAACGCTCAATCTGGGATTGATTAATCCAGGATTCTAGGGTTAGAAGTTCTCGTCTGATGACAGCTAAATGTTCTTCGCATTCTGCAAAATAATCTTCTAAAAAATCCTCGAAAAAATTCTTTTTAGGCGGATTGGACACAATGGAAGTTTCCTCATAAAAATGATATTAATATTTCTCATGAAAATTAGAATTTGGGTTTGACTTACTCAGAAATAAATCCCCTTTAAACTGAAACTGAAGTTAGTAAATCGTGAATTTGACCCGCTAAGAATTTAGGTTGAAAGGGTTTGGTTAAATAACAAGCTGCACCTGCTGCAATGGCTTCACTCCGACTATTTTCATCACCCTTGGTGGTTAGAATCACAATCGGTGTATCGTGATAGCTAGGATGTCCTAAAACAAATTTTAGAACTTCTAACCCGTGCATATCGGGCATATTCAAATCCAATATCATCAGATCAAAGGGAGCAACTTCCAGTTGTTCAATTGCTTCTAAACCATTCCCCGCTTCACTAAAACTAACATCAGTTAAATCTCGCAAAGATGCGATTACCATTTTTCGCATCGTTGCTGAATCATCAACCACTAAAATCCGTCTCATCGAAAAAATTAGGTTTGAAACCCCGTCATGCCAGCGAAGCGGAGGACGGCTTTACAAAATCTTCTAGGTAACAATCAACCCGTTAGAACGGCGAATTAACTGTATTTTACTAGAAGCAATCTGCCCTAACCGTTTCCAGTTAGCATCGCTGACAGATACTTGTCTTTCGGTGTCTCCTGACACATAACCAACACCCTTGGGAGATTTAACTAAATCCCCCTTACGGAATCCGTTCAGGAGTTGTAGAACCTCCATACTTCCGACGTACTCCACCTTTTGCCGGGAGCATTAAGTGAAGTTGGCGACGAGAAAAAGGGGGTCTGCGAATCACTCGAAATTCAGCAGTGGTAATGACAACATCACCAAACCAATTAGCACCATCAGTTTTTGCTGTATGATATTGGCGATACTCAACAAAAGCTGTCGCTGCAATCGCTACACCATCAACTGCATGAGTGTTGAATTCCGGCTTGGATTTGTCTGTTTTGTTCTTGGTTAGCCCCAAGTATTTACGAGTTGATGCCGTTTGATCACCTTCAATCTTAACGACGGGGGCTAACTTTTCCAGTTGGCTTAACATCCATTTTTGCCCCACCATAACAGGTGAAAAACCTTTACCCGATTTAGCTTGTTTACGCCCACTGGTTAAATCAACATCAGCTTTGACATATTCGTATCTAATTTCTGTAACTGGGTAAATCTTGAATAATTCGGAAACTATTCTCAATTCCAATTGACGATTAGCACGAATTGAGGGAGCCAGTTTACCTTGGCGACGATTATTAAAGCGTTTTTGGCGATGGTTGCGTTTTGAGAACTCAACCTTGCGGTTAATTCTTCTTCCTCTGCAACCTCGACGCATTAATCGTCTTGCATCCATGCGTTCACGGACTGTCTGAAATGGCAAAATCAGATGAGCCGTATACAGTGTAAACTTAGCTGACTGAACACCAATCCCAGAGAATTTCTTGCCAGGGTCAATCCCAATCACAACACTTTGGGTCGTGTATCCACTCGGTTTAACTAACAGTTGAACATAAAATTGCCCGCAGTCTGGGACACAACGTTTCACTGCTTTTCCTGACTCAATCCACTTCCTCGCTCTTGCTGGTGTGGTTGGCATCAACGGCTTGTTGTTTTGATCGACTACTGGGACTCGCATTTTGGTATAACCCAATTTCTTGTTTTAGTCTCTTCGCTCAACTCAATTAAGATGTCTTGGCTTTACCCAACACCTGAACCAATCCGGTTTAGATTTTGTCCGAACTAGAGAAGTATTCGGAAGTCTGTACCCAATTGAGTCTCCATGAGCTATTCACTTCTTGCGTTGCCTAAATTGGTTTAAGCAATCCCTGCGCTTTTAGGGCGGGGTTAGTGAAAATCCACACTCCTTGAGCGGATAAGGCAAGAATAGTTTGCATTCCTATACTCGTTTATTCACAGAATAGATGTAGAGCTTGGTATTTTGACAATCCTTTTAATGATCTCTTCAGGGTGATGTTACAGGATTGTTAAGATCAATCAAAGGACACTATTGCTTCCGGGTCAATCAATTTCTGCACTCTATCCTGCCAGGAATCAACGGGCATAGTCATTCGCAAAATAATCACACCTGAATTATAAATCATCCTCTTCTAGGAATTTTGAATTGTGTTTGAAAAGTTAACAGAACTAAGTGTTGGCTGTTGGCTGTTCATAGAGGAATGGGGAGTCAGAAGTTAATGATTTCCCCTCCGCCTCCTCTTCCCCTTTTCTCTCCTACTTTCTATCAAGAAATCCCAGAAAAAACTTGAGTTCCTTTCGGTGCTTCCAGGCTATCACCTTTGTTTTGACCGTCGTGAAAAGCAGCTAGAATCACATCACAGGTTTTTCCCCAGGCGATCGCACCCGTTGCATCAATACCAATGGCTCCAAAATCCCGTTGACGCTCATGCGCTTCTGCAAAGGATTTGTCAAAGGCGGCTTTTAACGTTTGGCCATCCGTTACCCGCGTGACAATTTTGGCGGCTAAACACTCATCGAGAATATCTTCCCCAATTCCGGTACAACTCACTCCCGCTTGATCCGTAGCATAATTTCCCGCCGGAGTCGCTGAATCACTCACCCGACCGATGCGTTCAAATCCTTTTCCTCCGGTGGAGGTTCCGGCAACTAATTGGCCATTTTGATCCAAGGCGACAACCCCAATAGTTCCGGTTCCCGCCGCTTCCGAGACAACATTGGCCATACTGCGTTTAAAATTATCCTTACGGTCTTCTAACCATTCTTGTAACCGTTGATCGGTGAGGGGATTATAAAGGGGAAGTTGCAGTTCCCGTGCTAATTCAGCCGCACCATAATCGGATAAAACGTGATCCGAGGCATTTTGTAAGAAAACGGCTAAATCGATGGGATTTTTCACCCGTGAAACATTAATTACCCCACTAAACCGTTTTAAGGTTCCATCCATCAAGGAAGCACTCATGCGGATTTGGCCATCGGACTGTAAAACCGAACCCGTACCTGCATTAAATCGGGGATCATCTTCGAGGAGTTGACAACCCAGCACCACCGCTTCTTTAGCACTAGCTCCTGTCAGCAGTAAGGCGTAGACTTGATCAATCACTTGATACAGGGATTTACGAACGGCTTCTAACCCTCCTTTCCCTTGGAGAGAACTGCCAGCACCACCATGAATAATCAGTTTAGGTTGAACCACCATGAATGTATTGTAAAGTGAACAAAGATCGGGGTGTTATTGGGGGTGTTCTATCTCTGGGGTAGAGGCAGAACGACGACGGCAGCGTTCAGAACAATATTTGACTTGATCCCAACAGTTCGCCCATTTTTTTCGCCAGGTGAAGGGGCGATCGCAAACGGGACAAATTTTTGTCGGTAAGTCGGATTTGGATGGCACGCGCACCATGCTAAGTTAATGGAGTTGCTTGAATCTCGGATGATCATATCATTTCCATGTCACAGACCGTTTCTGAGAACACCCGATTAACTTTCATTCGCATTGTGTTAGTAGAACCCGCCGGGGCGTTAAATGTGGGTTCAGTAGCACGGGTGATGAAAAATATGGGATTAGAGCAATTAATATTAGTCAACCCCCATTGTGATCCCCTCGGTGATGAAGCCAAAAAAATGGCGGTTCATGCGGCTGATATTTTAGAACAAGCTATCATCGTTTCGTCTTTACCAGAAGCCTTAACCGGATGTCAACGCGCGATCGCAACCACAGCCCGATCTCGATCCCAAGCGTTACCCACTGATTTAGAAGATCCCAGAACGGTTTTACCTTGGTTATTAGATTGTCCTTCAGCTTTAATTTTTGGCCCAGAAGATCGGGGTTTAAATAATCATGAATTGAGTTATGCTCAACGATTTCTCCGTATTCCTTCCAGTGCCAGTTATCCGTCTTTAAATTTAGCTCAAGCTGTTGGAGTGTGTTGTTATGAATTACGATATTTAGCGTTAGAAATCCAAACGACTCCAGCACAGGGGATAGAACACCCCAACCCTTCGACCGTTCCCTTAGAGGTCTTAGAGGGATATTATCAACAGTTGGAAACCTTGTTACTTCGGGTTGGATATTTGTATCCCCATACCGCCAATAGCCGCATGAAAAAATTCCGGCGTTTGTTTAATCGTGCTAATTTAACGGGGGAAGAAGTGGCAATGTTACGCGGTATCCTGAGTCAAGTCGAATGGGCAATAAACTGTAACAATTTTGTGGCAATTGATGATACCCTAAAAGCGTCGCCCGATTAAGTTTAAACAGACCCCCCTTTCCTTGACTAATGAGTTAGAGGAGAGGGGATGGCTCATCATCTGGTCGGGTGGAAAATGATTGCATCGTCTTAAAAACAGTCTTAAAATCCTAGTCAGGTGTTAGGTGTGGCTCAACGATCTCCGCGTCAGTCGTTCTTCTCAAAACTTTCTGCTTCTAACTCTGGCTCTGCGTCCTCTGGGCCAAAGTCCCGCAATGGCAATTCGTCGAAATCACAGCCTCGGCGCCGTTCTCGTCGTTCAACTCCTCCTCAACCTCAACCTGTTCCTCGTCGGGATCGCTCACCAGAGCCCCGTCAGAACGTTGATCCCAGCCGTTTAGAGTCTTTTGATCCCCTGGTTTCTCAACTGCGACAACAACCTCCTAGGCGACCCAAATCTCGTCAATCTCCCTCTCAACCGGGTAAACGGCCACGCCAGAAAGTGACCCTAGCTTCGATTTTATCGTTTCTCAAGCCTCCGATATCGGGGTCGCAACGATCTCGGCGTCCTCCAAGGGATCGAGTCGCGACAACTTCGCTTCCCGGTAGACCCAGGGATCAATCTGTAAAACGAATACGGAAAAAACGTCGGGTGTCGCCGATGGTTTACGCCACTCGTCTGTTAATTTTAGGAATTGGAATTGGTGTGATTTCAGGGACAATTCTATCGATTTTAAATGCGTTGGGACGTTCGAGTGCAGAAGCAAATCAAACCGTTAATTTAACCCTGGAACAACAACAAAACCCTAATTCTAACCCGTCTAATACTCAGGTTCAACCGTTACAACTCACTCAAGAAGCGGCGGATTTAAAAACAGCAATTCTGGGTTTAGCTCAGGATTCACCTAAGTTAAAACCAGGGGTATTTCTGGTTGATTTGGATACGGGAAATTATGTTGATATTTCAGGAGAAACCCCCATACCTGCTGCTAGTACCATTAAACTTCCCATTTTAGTTTCATTTTTTCAAGCCGTTGATGAAGGGAGAATTCGTTTAGATGAAATTCTGACAATGGAGGAAAAGCACATCGCGAAAGGGTCTGGAGAACTCCAAGATAAACCCATCGGTAGTAAATTTACAGCTTTAGAAACCGCTACTTTAATGATTACCAATAGCGATAATACGGCTACCAATATGATTATTGATCGTTTGGGGGGTATTGAATCCCTGAATCAACAATTTGTATCCTGGCAATTAAAACAAACTCAAATGCAAAATATCCTGCCTGATTTGGAAGGAACTAATAAAACCAGTAGCAAAGATTTAGTAACGTTAATGGCGGAAATCAATCAAGGGAAGTTGGTTTCTGTGAAATCCCGTGATTTTATGTTACGAATTATGCAGCAAACTCGTAATCGTTCTTTATTACCCAGTGGTTTAGGAGAAGGTGCGTTTATTGCTCATAAAACAGGCAATATTGACACTGTTTCTGGGGATATTGGCTTAATTGATATGCCGAATGGAAAACGATATTTAGTGGGGGTTTTAGTTCAACGAGAAGCAGATGATCCCCAAGCCGAAGAATTGATTCGTCAAATTTCTTCTACGATTTATCAATATTTTGATACCTCAACTAACCCTGTTCCTAATTCCGAACCCTCACCTGTTCCCGATGAAGTTCAAAGCCAAGATGATCAACCATAAACCGTAGGGTGTGTAAGCGCAGCGCACGCACCCCTAAATTGTTGACTCACATCACATCATTATAATCTTGTAATTTAGGAATACTGTAATTACAACTCTCTGCTATCTATATTTATTGCAACTTTTGTGTCAAATTCCAACAACCATTCCGATGCTCAAAAATATAAGCACCTGGTTCTCCATAGGTGTAATCTAAATATTCTTCTCCGTCCCCATTCGGATCATAACCATAGTGAGCCTTGATATAATTAACTCGAAAGGTATTATTATTGAGGCGAATCAAGTCTATTTCTAAGCGGGTGTAAGGACTATTATCAATCGTAGAAGGTACAAGTTGTACCCAACGGTAATCTCTAATATTAATACTAAATTCATCATCTTTTTTACTGAGAGTTCCTATCAGATAACTAGGATTTTCATAATCTCGGACTTCAATAATATCGGCTGTATAGGTTAAGCGTGTTTCATTTCCTTGGTAATCTTTACCCCGAACAAAATTCTCAAAAAAACTTTTGTATTCATCCGGTGAACAATACTCTGGTAAACTCGAAGCTATAACCTTTCCTTGAGGTCGATTTTGAGCTTCAGCTGGGGAATTTTCATTAGCTATAATAACTCTAAGACAACTTGCTAGAATCGTAACTATTATCACTATAAACTTAGTTGAAATTGGATGAAATTTTAGGGACATAAAAAATTAAGAAAAATTGGCTATTATAATAGAATTTTAGAGTCCGCAGGTAGACACAAAAAGTCGTTCTCGAATGATTGACCAGTTCTGAGCCTCTATTGTTCCAGGTTGAAGTTTTTCTCCGAGCATTTGAGGATAGCGACTATAAAAAATCACATCTGCTAAATAATCATAGGGATTAGAATAAGAGTTAGGCATCCCTTTAAAATCAAAGTCCCAAAGACCCTCAACATTGCTAGATTCAAAAGGACAAGCTTCTTGAATGGGTTTAATCATGGGTGCAATTGCAGCGCGTAAGTTATTCCATTCCCGAATATAATCTTGATCTCGATTTGTCAGTTTCCGACCTTGTAATTCAGGATTTGCTTGATAGAAGAAATGATCAGTATACTGATCAATTAAATAGGCGGGAGCTTGGCGGTTAACTTGGGTTAACTCAGTCTTAATAGAATCAGGAATTGCGCTTACAATTGTTACATTTGTCAATAATAAAATACCCGATACAAGACATAATTCAGAAAATCTTGAGGAAGTCAGCCTGAAAAAGGGAGTTGAGATCATAAAGTTAATCAAAAAAGCTAGATTCTGACAAATCCTACCTAATAAACAGATAAATTTAAACCAAACCCTGGTAAAATATTCTCACCGGATAATTCTGTTGGTAAATTTCGTAATTCTACTGTTTTATTAATGCGATAAATTTCCACTTGTTGCTGTTGAGGATTAATTAACCAGCCTAATTTAACTTTTGCATCTAAATATTCTAACATTTTCTGACGCAGGGGTTCCAATTCATCCGTTGCTGACCTTAATTCTATAACAAAATCTGGCGCAATAGGGGGGAATTTTCGCCGTTGTTCGGGAGTGAGATTTTCCCAACGTTCTTTCTGAACCCAAGCCACATCCGGGGAACGATCTGCCCCATTAGGAAGCTTAAAAATCGTTGATGAACTAAAAGTATAACCCAATTTTGTTTGACGGTTCCAGATTCCTAAATCAGTGATTAATTCCGCTTCTCGATTTCCACTTTCTCCCCCCACTGGAGACATAATCGTTAATTCTCCTTGAGCATTGCGTTCAAATTTTAATTCTGGGTTATTTTGACAAAGTTGATAAAACTGTTCATCACTAAGATAAACGCTATCTAAGTTTAATATTACAGGACTAATAACCATATTGTTAGTCTCAGAATGCGATCGCTATTTCTAATAATACCCTACCCGTAGGGTGCGTAAGCGTAGCGCACGCACCACCAAGATTTTCTATCATTGTCAAGAAACCGGGTTTTTATCCCAATTTTGAGGATTAGTATTAAGTTAACTCAAAAACCGGGTTTCTGAAAGTTAACTGGGGGGTCAAGAAACCGGGTTTTTATCCCAATTTTGAGGATTAGTATTAAGTTAACTGAAAAACCCGGTTTCTGAGAGTTAACTGCGGGGTTGAGAAACCGGGTTTTTATCCCAATTTTGAGGATTAGTATTAGGTTAACTGAAAAACCCGGTTTCTGAAGGTTAACTGTGGGGTCGAGAAACCGGGTTTTTATCCCAATTTTGAGGATTAGTATTAACTTAAGCTGTTGTGCATTTAATTAGTTAACAGCGTATTCCGTATAGGGACGAATTTCTAGGGGTTGAAAGCCTAAAACAATCTGTTGTTTAGGAATTCCAGCCCTAACTAATTCATCAGCAATGCCGTCTTCTGTGCCATCCCGTTGAATCCAAATTTTATCATCTTTTATTTCTAAATGAACTAAACAACCATGCACTCGTTGATCTCCTTGCCATCCTAATGTAATTAATAAATAACTATTTTTATCTTCACTCATAATAAATCTCCTTTCTAACTCTCCATAGGAATAGGGAATTTGAGCATATTCGTTTAAAACTTGATAAATAATAGTTTGGTATTGGCTTAAGGTATCCATTGCATAACCTCCTGAGTTTGAGGAATAAAAACCAGTAAATTAAGTTGATTTTTTCTTAAGACTAAGCTCCCAAGGGGTTCAGAAAAAATATCTTGGAATGCTTTTTTAGGAATTGCCAAATATAAAACCCGATCAGTTTCGATTTCTTCTAAAATATTTCGATAAACAATATACTGTCCGACAGCTTTTTCTAAATCGTTAACTTGGGAACTCCCTGCAAAACTTTTAATCTCAACAGCAATTTTTTCATTCTGTCTTTGGGCGGCTAGTAATTTTTCCGCCCCTAAGTCCACAAACAAATCTTTTGACCCCCATTGCAGGACTAAGGGATCTTTGGTAATTGTCCAGCCATCCTTTTCTAAAGCTATTTTAACATCATCATGATAGATATCTTTCGCAGGCATTATTTTAATAGGTCTCAGTAAAATTATACTTTTTATGTTAAAGTAAAAAATAACATTTCTTGATGACTCTTAGTCCTAGAATGCGATCGCTATTCCTAATTATACCCTACCCGTAGGGTGCGTAAGCGTAGCGCACGCACCACCAAGATTTTCTATCATTGTCAAGAAACCGGGTTTTTAATCCAATTTTGATGCTGAGTATTAGGTTAACTCAAAAACCTGGTTTCTGAAAGTTAACTGTGGGAGTCGAGAAACCGGGTTTTTATCCAAATCTTGATGCTTAGTATTAAGTTAACTGAAAAACCCGGTTTCTGAGGGCAAAAGGGCTAAAGAAAAAAGGGCTAAGAAGCCCGCACGCCAACCTACGACGCACCTACAACCCAACAAACCCGAAAGCCGTAGTAGCCGATGAAGCCGACGGGGCCGCTCGTCCTGCGATCAGCAGAACGGCAGAGAACAGGATCGACGGCCCACGAACCGCCCCGCAGACAACGTATTCTTCCATCATTTAATAAGTTGACTAAATTTTCAACATTATAAATTTGATAGCGATTATCATTTTTATTCTGCTCATCCCAAACTTCTCCTCCTGTTGGCGCTTTTTCATAGTTATCATGCCAAGGATCGGCGCACCATTCCCAGACATTCCCATGTAGATCATACAATCCAAAGGCATTGGGGGGAAATTTACCCACAGGAGTAGTTTCTTTTCGATATTTCCCCTTCGGTTCGTCTGCATAAGTGGATTCAGCATCATAATTGGCTAAATCACTGGTTATCGTTTCCCCTAAGTAAAATGGGGTTTGCGTTCCAGCGCGACACGCATATTCCCATTGGGCTTCTGAGGGTAAACAATAGTTGTGTCCGGTGCGTTGTAGCAGTCTGGCACAAAATTCGACTGCATCATACCATTTAACATTTTGTACAGGTTGGTTATATCCTTTGAAGTAAGAGCACTCACGGTCAATATCCCGTTGAATTTTAGGCCAGTTCGCAACGGCTGTCCACTGGGCTTGGGTAATGGGATATTTGCCTATAAAAAAGGGGGAAACGGTGACTTGATGTTGGGGACGTTCATCCTCTTTGCTGCCTTGTTCCGTTTTTGGTGAACCCATGAGGAATGTCCCCCCAGGAATATAAACCATGTCTAACGTGACACCATTTCCCAGGTCTTCGGTGAAGTATTGCGCTTGTTTGGGTTCTCGTTTGATGATCTCCCCTCGGTTGTTAACCGTAACAGTTTCAAAGGAAAATCTTTTTAGAGGAATACGACCCAACACACTACCCGGTTTTGCTAGTTCGACATCCGCTATGATGGCCGTTTCCTCCTGACGGAAATATTGTTCCCACAGACGCTGGGCGTTTTCGGTTTCTCGTCGAATACCTCGCGCTTCGGCTGCATATCCTTTCGCTGCAATTAATAACGGTTGATATTGGTCGGGTAAAACTGGAGATAGGGTTTCTGCTAACTCCGACCACTGGACTAACTCGGCTTTATTATTGTCTAAATAAGCTTGTTTGAGGATGTTTGCCAACTCCTGCACAGCTTTATCCTGTTGGTCAGTATAGGCTAAGGCTACCCACTGCTGCCGTTCATAAAGACTTTGTAACCAGTGGGGAAGTTGAGGTTTTAGCTGTTTTTTTAGGTATTCAATCATAAAAGAAGATAATTCTTCTAACCGTTGTTCCCCTTCTTGGTCTTTAAGTTTGATTAATAATTGATTACGAATATCTGTTTCTATTTCGTAGAGTTCTATTAATTCTTCTTCCACAGGTTGGCAAAGATCTGATAACAATATATCGGCTACTGCATACCAGAGAAGTTCACGGTCACGACTGACGAAAAATTGTTTCCAAAGACGATAGAGAAGGTCGGGGGTTAGAGTTAAGGGAAACGCTGCATGGCAAGCTAGGTTTAAATGGGAGTTATCGTATTGTTGGGTAAAGCGATTAATTCGACTGGTGGCGTCGAAGTCCCAGTTATCAAAAAATAGGGAAGATCCCCCCCAACCCCCCTTAAGAAGGGGGGTGTTAGGGTTGGAGTCACCCCAACGTAGCCAACGCAGCATTTTTGGATATTCTGAGGGGGTGAAGGCAAACATGGGGACTTGTTTCGGGTCAATTCTGGCGATATCCTCCGCAGTGGTATCTAACCAACGGTCACGGGGAAGAGGGTTTAACCAGGCGACACGGGAAACGGTATCGGTGAGAAGGTTAAGAAATTCTACGGTTTCGTCCCAACGGTCAGGAACAGAACGCTGTTTTGCCGCCCCTGCATCACTAATAATTAAAGCAACGGTATTTTTTGGGGAAAATTGGGTTAAAACGGTTTCGATATCTTGCCCTTTTCGCAGTTGGGGGTCAAGATATAAGCTATCCGTCGGGCAGTTGTGGAAATAGTAAATTGTTGCCTCCGACCAGAGGTTAACCCAATGGCGACAAAGGGGATGAAACGGTGCCATTGATCCTTTTTGGTCAACCAGTAATAACACTTTGGGCGGTGTTTCTATTGTTTTGGGAGAAGCCAAAATCGGTTTAATAAAAAAGCCATCTTTGCTAATTTGTTCTACGGTCGCGGGAATATCGATTTCTTTAACAAGGGTTTTCGGACGTTGGGGTTTAAAGCTTTTCCATCCTTCCCAAAGTTGTTGACGACTGACGGGGAAATAATACCCTTCTTGACCTGTGACGGAAATCGCAGTTCCCACTTGCAAATTAGGCGTTTCAAAAATCAGGTATTCTTCCGGTTCGTCTAGGTTATTATGATCGA
This sequence comes from Planktothrix mougeotii LEGE 06226, assembly GCF_015207485.1. Classification (NCBI taxonomy): domain Bacteria; kingdom Bacillati; phylum Cyanobacteriota; class Cyanophyceae; order Oscillatoriales; family Microcoleaceae; genus Planktothrix; species Planktothrix mougeotii. Next base: position 76,840 of record NZ_JADEWU010000017.1, on the reverse strand, counting down.
GATTATTGCTATTTTCTAATAGGGTATTTTCTGCTAAATTAAAATTAGAGGATTCGGTATCGTTTCCCTTTCTAAAAGGGGTTGGGGGGGTCTGATCAAGACTTTTAGGAATTAAAGCTTGCCAACAGTTTTCAAACCGACGCTGTTCTTCAGGAGATTTAACCCATACCGTTTCACAAAGGTGTTTAACTGCTTCTAAATGGGTTGGATCAAACCCATCTTCTAGCGATCGCGTTAAGGCTTCCACTGCCAAATTATACTGGTCAATGGTTAAGGGAAGACCAGCTTTTCGGAGTCGTTCAAATAAGTTTAGCAGTGGTAAAGGGGTTGTCATTTTTGAGGTTAGAGATCCTTTTCTGGGGTAGGGGCGAGGCGCGCCTCGCCCCTACAGACTCGTTAAAATATGATTCATCAAATGGTTGGGGGATTTTAGGTTAAATCTTGATATCTATTATAATCCTGATGAGTTTTCAATAACGCACTCGCTAACGGAATTCCTGCTTTAAGCATTTCCTTAATTTCTTTCGGAGGATAGTCATAAAGGGCTTGAAACCAATCAATTAATTCACTGGTACTCACTTGTTTATAAGCTTCGTCTTCCTCCATTGCTTCTCGCAGTTTGAGGAATTTTTCTAAAGCGGGTTTAACAATTGTAGCCGGAAGATTCTTAAACCGACTATTAAGAATTTCTGTTAATCGTTTGCGATCGGGAAATTCAACATAATGATATAAACACCGTCGTAAAAAAGCCCTGGGAAGTTCCTGTTCTCGGTTAGAGGTAATAAAAATAATTGGCGGTGCTGCTTTGTTAGCACATTTCCAACAAGGTTCACCCTCTTTTGTTCTGAGTTCTTTAACCAGGAATTTCTGTTGGTCAATGGCTAATAATAAATCATTGGGTAAATCTTTATCGGCTTTATCAATTTCATCAATTAAAACAATAGTCCGACAGTTATGTTCCTGAAAAGCATAACCTAATGGCCCCCAATTAATAAAATTTTCTGGGTTACTAGGGTTCATGTTTTCATCTGTCACTTCTACTTTTGCGAGTTGTGCGGCTTGAAGTCTTCCGACATAATCATAAGTATAAAAGCCATCTTGAGCTTTACTGGTAGATTGAATATTCCAGAGTCTATATTTCCATTGAATATCAGGATAACGTTTACTAAATTGATAAGCAACTGCCGCCGCTAACTGACTTTTTCCACATCCAGGTTCTCCTTCTAAGAGTAACGGACGGTTAAGACGAATGGCTAAATTAACCGCTTCTACTAACCCATCACTGGGATAATAGGGATAAATTTGTTGGTCAACTAAATCACTCCATTCGCCGCCTTGAGGGGGTCGAAATTCTACAGGTTCATCTTTTATATATTTAGGGTTTATCGGGGTGGATAGGTTTGCCATTGTCGAATTAAGTCCTGTTGTTTACAGTTGAATTGTTGATATAAAGCCTTAATTATTTTTTCTGTTTCTCCTTGACCTTTTTCTAGGATACTCTGAGAAAGAGTAGCTGGATCTTCTTTAAGCGTTTTATCTAATTTTAAAGCAATTCTAGGGAGAATTTCAATTAAATCTTTTGCTTGAAAAGAATTAGCTGGAGTGAGTTCTGCGATCGCATCTTTTAACATATCACAATTTTTCCATTCCGTTTGCCAATCATTTCCTTTATCACTAGAGATCATAAACATTAAAATCTTACCAGGTTTTTCTGGATTTACCCTAGCCAAAATCGGTTTCCAAAATTGGTTAATCAAGTCTTTAAAGTCATCAAAATTATACTTATCAACATTAACAATCAAAAAAATATATTTGCTTTTTAAGACTTCATTAAGTAATTGATCAGGATATTTTTGGTTGAATTTTGAGTTTAAATCTTCAATTGAAAGAGAGGTGTATTGAGATTTACTCAAAAAATCTTCCGGTTCTACTTCTTTGCCAAAAGTTTTAATCTCATATTCAATTCTTCGCAACATCCAAGTCCGACTATAGGAACAAGAATTAATCACCAAAAAGGCTTTAGGTGCATGATTTAAAGCTAAATTATTACAAACTATATCTTTTTGCTCTTTATGATTAAATGTATCTAAAACTTGTACTAATAAAGTAGCTTTTGTACTATCTTTATATTGAAAAGATGTTTCCCGATATACAACCTCCTCCCAAGATACCCCTAAAACTGAGCAAAAAGCAATAAAAATATCTTCATCAATTGATTTTCCCTTTAAAAAATCATTCCAATTTCGGGAAGTTATTCGATCTGTTCTTAATTCATATTTATCAAAAAAATTATAAAAAATTTTCAAATTTAAATCAGTATAATCATTGGCTATTAATTGATCAATGATTGTTAAAACTTTTTCTTTAGAATCATCGGTAAAAATAGTTAATGTGACTCTTGAATATTCATTAATGGGTGGCTTAATACAGTTTTTATCAATAATTGCTTTTAACTTTTTTAACTTAAGAGTTGGGTTGGGATTATCCTTAACAGAAATTTCCAAAGCTGGAAGAATTACATTTTGCAATTGATACAAACTCACATCTGTTAAGGCTTGGTGACAGTCTTCCTTTGCCCATCCTGTCCGCCGTCCTTTATTTTTGCGTGCTTTGTCAATTATCTTTATTGCCTCTGGTGAAACCTTAACTTTGTTAGTCATCCCTCAATGATTAAACGGTGAAGTCCTGATCCTGATCAAAACCTGATCAGAATTTGGGTTTACTGAGTCGGGTGTGAGATCGTATCAACAGCTTGAGAAAACAAGGGTTTAACGACCCCAAACTATCAAGCCCGAACCTTGACAATTGCATAGCAACCTTGGGTTGAGGCGATAAAAAGCCAATGATCCAATTGCCCGTTCAGACAAGTAAACCAACGGCTCGAAAACTAATGATTAGTCAGATTGTACAGCAGAACGGTGTTTCCTCACCTGACAGGGTTATTCATCCCTTAATGATCGAGGAATTCCTGATCCGACTCAAGCAAATTCCATCTCACCAGTTAACCCTGGACACACTCAAAGACCTGGTGACTCGTTTGCATTTACCGAAGGAATGTTGGGAAGCTTTCGTTTTGTTTCTCCCTGACCGTTATCGGTGGGAAACCTTGCTGCGTAATGACGATGTTGAAATTGTGGTGATTTGTTGGGCTTCGGGTCAAACTTCCGGTGTTCATCCCCATCGGAATGCGGCTTTAAATGTTACGAAAGTTCTTCAAGGTTCAATTATCCAACAGCGCTATATTCCCGACGAACAACGCAAATTAATTTTGTGGAAAGAAGAAACAGTGAGTACAGGCGAAATTACCTGGACTGACCGTTATGAATTCCATCAATTAGTGAATAACAGCGCAGAAGATTGTATCACGTTGCACGTTTATTCGCCAGTTCGAGACTAGGGATTATAGGACTCAACAGAAACCGGGTTTCTCTGAGAGCGAAAAAAGCTTTCTTGATAAAAACAAGACCAGAAACCCGGTTTCTTATTCCTCTGCTACCAATTCTGATTTTTCCCTCTAGTGAAGTCTTAACTTTGTTAGTCATTCCTAATGGTTACGCGATGAAATCCTGATCCTGATCAAAACCTGATCAGAATTTGGGGTTACTGAGTCGAGTGTGAGATCGTATCAACAGTTAAGGAGGTTTTATTTTATGGATTGTTTGACAGATAAAAAAGGCAACAGAAGGTGTGACTTAGTACAACTCCCCAATCATCAAGAATGGCTGTGTACTGAATGTAAATCTGAGTTTATTAAAAAAGGGGAAGGAGGTGATATTGATTGGGTCTGGTTACTGATTTTAATTTTAGGCTTTTTCTTCGTGGTTTTAGTATTGAGTGGATGTCAGAAGCAAGCCAATTTGTTGTTGATTCCTATTACAGATATCAGTGCTTCAGCACAAAATGATCCTGACCAACTCAAAGCATCTAAAGATAGTTGTTTTGCGATCGCAGATGCCACAAAACCGGGCGATAAAGCGGCTTTAATTCAAGTCAGTCAAGACCTGATTGCCTTTGATCCGGCTGTTGTCAAAGACCAGAGTGATTTGTATTCTCTCTGTCACAAAAAAGCTGAACCCAAAGGACAGGGGACGTTTATTTGTCCGGCTTTGAAGTTGGCTGGGGAAATGAGCGATCGCAATCCTGAAACCCTCATGATTATTCTCCAAGCTCAAGCCAACGAACAGGAGGAATTTTGCCCCGAAACCTTAACGAATTTAGCTAATAAAGTGTCCTCCCGAAAGGGCAAGTTATTAGTAGTTGGCAGTACAAACGATGGTAATACCGGGTTTAATTCTAATCTTTGGAATACTCTAAAAGACTTACCGAATACCCAATTTTGCAATCAAAATATTCGGAATTGTGTTAAAGATTCAATTCAAACAGTTCGTTCTCATCAGGAGTAAAACTATGATTTATAAATGGGATGAAGATGTGATTTTACAGGAGTTGATGGCTGAAAATTTATTACCCGATCAACTCTCAACGATTTATAGCATTTATCCGCCATTATCTCAAAATATCCGCATTCTCGCGCCTTTAAAATATGCGCTAGAAATGAAGCGAAAATATCAAGATAATTCGCCTTCATCAAATTTGCATAAATATTCTGTGCTTTTTGCTGAGACTTTGGCTGCTTTAATGAATAGCAGAGCCCCTTACGCAGCCTTAGCAGGCTTTCCTGGGGAATGGCGATTAATTTCGGCCCTATTAATCAGTTTTCCCTTAGTATATTTCACCGAATGGGCAATTAGTTATTGGGTAGCTAGTTCCAGTATCAAACGGGACATTCAGAATGATCAAACACAAATTAACCTCAAAGATAAAAAAGCTAAAACCACTAACAATAAACTGACTGGGATTCGTGCTGAAGCTGAACAAGAGGTTTTTAATTCAGTATTAAAAGATGACCTCCATCAAACAAGTGTGTTGTTTGTAGCGTTAGCAATTACGCTTTTAACAATTGAATATGCAGCGACTTTATTTTACGTTCGCTTTCAAGGAGAAGATGGAGACTGGATTACCTATGTTGTGCCGTTATTGGGTATTGTGTTAACAATTATCACAGCGTTTTATAAAGGGAAAATCATTGATTATCCTCAATATAAACGCCAAATCTCTCGAAAGTTTGACCTCTACTATAAAGAATATAAGGAGGAAAATGCCCATACAATTAAAGCCGCCAGTCAAGAATGTTTGCGACTGGATGAATTAACCCCATATCTGTTAGAGCATCCCAAAGCAACCCCTGAGCAAAAAAACGCAAAGGAAAATGAGATTCGGATAGAACAACTCAACTATGAAGGTAATAAAGTGTTAGAAAAATGGCAAAAAGAAATTCATGAACAGAAACGGAAGTTAAGTCAACCTTCTAAGGATTTAAGTAATCGAGAGGCTACGGAAAATGCCATTCAACAGGAGATCAAAGCTATCAATGAGAAATTTCAATTAGAACTATATCAGATTGAAAGTGAATTAAAACGACGAGGTGCTTCTTTTGATGGGTTATCGAATGGAAAGGTTAATCAGGGTTTAAATGCCAAGTTCCAGCTTAAACCCAATTCTAATCATTAATTAAAGTTATAAGGGGTTTCTTGATTATTCAGAAACCCCCATTTTTGTCTTTATTAATTAAGGAGTCCAAGCGGTTTGCGAACCCTGACCCCAGAACCCGTCATATTTCTTAACTTTGATATCCCCCAAAACTTTTTCATTAGGGGCGATTACTTTTGAGAAAATCTGTGAGAGAGCGAGCATCAATAACTTCATTCATCATAGTGAAATCGACAACTCAAAATGATAATTTCAGTTTCAGTTACTTCATACACTAAACGATGCTCATCTGTAATTCGTCGAGACCAATATCCTCTCAGTTCATACTTTAGAGGTTCAGGTTTGCCAAGTCCAGTAAAGGGTTGACGAAGAATATCATTAATCAAGGTGATAATCTTTCGATGAATTTTCTTGTCTTGTGCCGCCCAGTTGTTGAATTGTTCAAATGCCTCATGAGCGAATGTTATATTCTTCATTCCATTCCTCATGCGTAAAACTGACCAAGTTGGTCTTTGTTTCAATGTTTTGAATAGCGGTCATCAAGTGGTTACGATTGGCTTGAGTAGACAGCAAATACTCTGTTTCATCTTGTTTAATAGATGGGTTAGTATTTGTATTAAAAACATCTTGTTCAACTAAAACAATCACTTCAACAACCATTCCTTCTACTAACTCAGAGGTTTGAATCTCTATTTTGCCATCCTTGCCAACGACCACTTGCTGTTTAATACCACTTAGCATGATCAAACCCTCATGGTGCTATATCTCACATTAATTTGAGTTTAGCATAATATTAAAATAAAAGGATATTCTAATAGTTCAATCCAAATGCTAATTCAGTTAACATTTGGATTGAACGTTTTTAAAGTTTTTGAATTGTCAATTAGGAATTCCAGACGCTTTCGGAACCCTGACCCCAGAACCCGTCATACTTCTTAACTTTGATATCCCCCAAAACTTTAACCTGACACGCTAAACGGCGCTGGTTTTTGGAGGAATGGGGAGGGAGGGAAAGACGGATTTTCTCTTTCCCTTGGAGTTCGGAGACTTCCCCTTCAATTTCCACGCAACACGTCCCACAGGTACCAAATCCATGACAGTTTATCAGGGAAGCTTGACCATTGTAGAGATCAACGCCATTCTCTAATAAGACTTTCCGCAGATTTGCACCCGGTTCGCAAGTGATGGTTTTTCCTTGAGCTTGAATTTGTACCATTTTTCCCTTAATAAAAGTTATAAGACCAAGATGGGAGTTTGAAAACTCAGCGTCTTCAGACCTGAGATGAAAAACGACTCAGGGGTTTTAACCCCAGTGAATATTATAGTAATCTATGTTAGTATAAGGTAGGTCGAAAGCAAGAGATTTCTATGATAGTTTTAGAATACAAAGTTAAAGGCAAGATTGAGCAATACAAAGCGATTGATAAAGCCATTCGTACAACTCAGTTTGTCCGTAATAAAGCGATTAGATACTGGATGGATAATTCCAGAGAGTTGAAAATCGACAAGTTTGCCTTAAACAAATATTCCACAACTCTCAGGAAAGAATTCTCTTTTGTTGATAACCTAAATTCAATGGCAGTCCAATCCGCAGCAGAGCGGGGATGGGCTGCTATTAGTCGTTTTTACGACAATTGCAAGAAAAAGATTGTTGGCAAAAAAGGATATCCTAAATTCCAAAAAGACTGCCGTTCCGTTGAATATAAAACAACAGGATGGAAGTTACACCCAACTAAAAGACAAGTTACCTTTATCGATAAAAACGGGATTGGTCAACTTAAATTACTGGGGAAATGGGATATCCATACCTACAATATTAAAGACATAAAACGGGTGCGTTTAATTCGTCGTGCTGATGGATATTACGCACAGTTCTGTCTTAATATTACCGTTACCAACGTTCAACCCAAAACCGGGAAGGAAATTGGACTTGATGTAGGAATTGAATCGTTTTACACAGACTCTAACGGATATCAAGAACCGAATCCTAAGTTTCACCAGAAAGCTGAACAATCAATTAAAAAGTCTCAGAGACCAATCTATAAAAAGGTTAAAGGTTCATCGGGTAGACGCAAAGCTAGAAAGGTTTACGCTAAAAAACATTTAAAAGTAAGTAGACAACGGAATGAACACGCAAAACGAATTGCGCGTAACGTATGCACATCAAACGATGTAGTAGCCTACGAAGATTTAAGTGTTAGAAATCTGGTTAAAAACCACTGTTTAGCTAAATCAATTAGCGACGCTAGTTGGTATTTGTTCCGGCAATGGATAGAATATTTTGCAGCTAAGTTTGATAAATTAGCATTTCCTGTCGCACCTCATTACACTTCGCAAAAATGCTCTAATTGTGGGGTGATTGTGAAAAAATCTCTATCAACTCGCACCCATGTTTGTAATTGTGGATGCGAACTACATAGAGACACAAACGCTGCAAAAAACATTCTCAATCTGGCAAAGCAAGCTAGGGATGGGCAATCCCGAAGTAACGCTACAGGAGTTGGAGTCTCTACTCTGGTTGGTGAAAACCAGAAGCGAGCAAATTCTGACGTAGAATGTAGAATCCCCGTCTCTTCAGAGCGGGGAGTGTCAAGCAATGATTCTTAACTGAATTGTTACTTTTTTTCAAGATCAAAACTAGACTTTTAAAAGTAAAATAAGAGTGAAAAAGGAAAATATAGCTAACACATTTATAATAATGTAGCAGTTAGAGAGCAGAACGCCACAATAACAATGTGATGGAATGCTGACATCTGCATCTCGATCATTCATCGATCTCATCTGGATTTGCGGGTGATCAAAATTATTGTTAAGTGTTAATTTTACCAGCCATGACTCAACCCCTTTGGATCTACGATACAACGTTAAGAGACGGCGCACAACGGGAAGGATTATCCTTATCTTTGGATGATAAATTGCGAATTGCGCGTCAATTAGATAGTTTAGGAATTCCTTTTATTGAAGGAGGATGGCCCGGTGCGAATCCTAAAGATGTTCAATTTTTTTGGAAGTTACAAGAACAACCCTTAGTGCATTCTGAAGTTGTTGCTTTTTGTTCGACTCGACGACCGAATAGCCATGCGGAAGAAGATGATAATTTAAAAGCAATTTTATCGGCGGGAACTCGCTGGGTGACGTTATTTGGGAAATCTTGGGATTTGCACGTTACGGAAGGATTGCAAACGACTTTAACAGAAAACCTCGCCATGATCGAGGATACCATTAAATTTTTCCGCAGTCAAGGAAGACGGGTAATTTATGATGCAGAACACTGGTTTGATGGCTATAAAGCTAATCCAAATTATGCCCTAGAAACCTTAAAAACTGCGGCAAAAGCTGGGGCTGAATGGTTGGTTTTTTGTGATACGAATGGTGGGACGTTACCCCATGAAATTACTCAAATTGTCCGAGAAGTGATTCAAGCTTTCAAGGGCTTAGAAACCCCCTTTCCTCTACAATTTGGGATTCATACTCACAATGATTCAGGAACTGCCGTTGGAAATGCGATCGCAGCCGTATTAGAAGGGGTTAATATGGTACAGGGAACCATTAACGGTTATGGCGAACGTTGTGGAAATGCCAATCTTTGTACTTTAATTCCCAATTTACAATTAAAATTAGGCTATAATTGTATTGGAGATGAAGCGATTAAAAAACTCACTGAAGTTAGTCGATTTGTCAGTGAAGTTGCCAATTTAGCCCCAGATGATCATGCGCCGTTTGTGGGATTATCAGCTTTTTCTCATAAGGGAGGAATTCATGTTTCTGCGGTACAAAAAAATCCCTTAACCTATGAACATCTTCCCCCAGAAACAATTGGAAATCAACGGCGCATTGTGGTTTCAGATCAAGCGGGATTAAGTAATGTTTTAGCAAAAGCTAGAACCTTTGGCATTGATTTAGATCGAAATAATCCCACCAGCCGCAAAATTTTACAACAATTAAAGGATTTAGAAAATCAAGGCTATCAATTTGAAGCGGCGGAAGCCAGTTTTGATTTATTAATGCGAGAAGCATTAGGAACACGGAAAACCTTTTTTACCTTAAAAGGGTTTCAAGTCCATTGTGATAAATCGAGTGATGAAATTTGCCATGCTTTAGCAACGGTAAAAGTTACCATCAAGGGTCAAGATATTTTAGAAGCCGCCGAGGGAAATGGCCCGGTATCAGCCTTAGATGCTGCTTTAAGAAAAGCCTTGATGAATTTTTATCCGATGATTGCTGAATTTCAATTACGGGATTATAAAGTTAGAATTCTTGATGGAGGTTCAGGAACATCCGCGAAAACTCGTGTTTTAGTCGAGTCGAGTAACGGTCAGCAACGGTGGACAACGGTAGGGGTTTCTACTAATATTATTGATGCGTCTTATCAAGCCGTTGTGGAAGGGCTAGAATATGGGTTACTACTGCAACAACAGGAACAATCTGTATCCATTGTTACGGTGAGTTAATTCATTGAAGAGATAGAAAATGGGTTTCTGGGTGAGATCTATTGAGTATAATCAAATAGTGCTGAACAGAACCCATTTTTTAGAATATTTTAATTTTCTGAAATTTAATAAAAAATATAGTTTTTATTGGATAAAGTTGCTCTAATATACAAATAGAAACATCTCTATTTAAACTGGAAATGCCAAAATATTTCGACAAGAGCGGAAATTGAATTGTTATTTTAAGATTAAGACAAATTAAACAATAGCCAGCCCTAAAATGACCCTCTTGCCCAGAAATTGAATTTCTCAGCAAAATTTTTTGAATCTCAGGAGAAGAAGATGAAAACTCAGCAACAAGTATCGGGAGCCTTTGCCTTAATTGATAGTCTCAAACGTCATGGCGTTAAGCATATTTTTGGCTATCCAGGGGGGGCAAATTTACCCCTTTATGATGAAATTTATCGAGCCGAACAGGCGGGAGATTTACAACATATTCTGGTGCGCCACGAACAAGGTGCCGCCCACGCCGCCGATGGTTATGCCAGAGCAACGGGTAAAGTCGGCGTTTGTTTAGCCACCTCTGGCCCCGGAGCTACCAACCTCGTCACCGGGTTAGCAACAGCCTACTTAGACTCTGTACCGATGCTCGCCATTACCGGACAAGTCCCCCGCAGTTCTTTAGGCAGTGATGCGTTTCAAGAAATTGATATTTATGGCATTACCTTACCCATTGTTAAACATTCTTATTTAGTGCGAAATCCGGCTGATATTCCTCGCATTGTAGCCGAAGCTTTTTATTTAGCAAATAGTGGCCGACCGGGGCCGATTTTAATTGATATTCCCAAGGATGTTGGTATTGCTAAAATTGATTATCAACCCGTTGAACCTGGTCAAGTGAAACTCATTGGATATCGACCCACTATTAAAGGAAACCCTCGCCAAATTCATCAAGCGTTAAAGTTAATTCAAGAAGCCGAAAAACCCTTATTATATGTCGGTGGCGGAGCCATTACTAGCAGTTCTCATTCCGAAATTCAGGAACTTGCTGAACGGTTTCAAATTCCGGTAACAACAACTTTAATGGGAAAAGGAGCTTTTGATGAAAATCATCTGTTATCGTTAGGAATGTTGGGAATGCACGGCACAGCTTATGCCAATTTTGCCGTAACAGAATGTGATTTATTAATAGCTTTAGGAGTACGGTTTGATGACCGAGTGGCGGGTCAAGGCAATGACTTTGCGAAAAATGCTAAAGTGATTCATATTGATATTGATCCCGCCGAAGTTGGAAAAACACGCACACCCGATGTTCCCATTGTTGGAGATGTGCGTCAAGTTTTAATTGATTTGTTGCGTCATGTTCATGAATTAGGAGATAGTATTAACCCCGAAAAAACACAAGCTTGGTGTCAACATTTAAGCCAATTACGCTTAGAATATCCCTTAGAAATCCCTCACCCAGAACAAGGAATTTCCCCCCAAGAAGTGATTGTAGAAGTGTCTCGTCAAGCTCCCCATGCTTTCTATACAACGGATGTCGGACAACATCAAATGTGGTCGGCTCAATTTCTGAAAACGGGGCCGCGTCGATGGATTTCTAGTGGCGGTTTAGGCACAATGGGATATGGAATTCCGGCGGCGGTGGGTGCAAAAATGGCTTTACCCCATGAACAAGTCATTTGTATTAGTGGGGATGGAAGTTTCCAAATGAATATGCAGGAATTGGGAACTATTGCTCAATATAATATTGGGCTGAAAGCGATTATTTTAAATAATGGTTGGCTGGGAATGGTACGACAGTGGCAACATTTATTTTATGATGATCGTTATGAAGCCACAAACTTAGAAAAAGGCAGTCCGAATTTTGCTAAATTAGCCGATGTTTATAATATTCGCTCTTTGAATATTTCTCGACGGGAAGAGTTAAAAGATGCCATTACTGAATTGTTGGCTTATGATGGCCCGATGTTATTAGATGTGCGGGTAACTCGCAATGAAGATTGTTTCCCAATGGTAGCTCCCGGTCACAGTAATGATGATATGATGGGTTTAAAACCTGCAATTGTGGAAACCAATGGTAAGGCGTTAGGGTGTCCAAGTTGCGGAGCCTTAAATCCAACACATCATAAATGTTGTTCACAATGTGGTTCACCCTTAACACCCCATTTAGTGTTAGCTTAGATGAGAAAAACCCGGTTTCTAGCTTTTGTTCATCCAGTCAACTCAAGGCTTTTATAGAGAAACCGGGTTTTGTTGCAACTTTAAAAAAAATTGTCATAATAGAGTTAGTCTAGGTTAATCTCCAAAATCAAGAAATATTAGGATTTTCAAGATGATGGTGATCAGGATCAATTCGTCTATTAGCAATTATGCCTTCTCCTTTATTTCATGCAACGGCTGGATATTTTCTCGGCAAATATTTACCGACCCATCTCATCCCCAAATCCTATCCATTTCGCCGTTTTGATCTAAATATTTTATATCCCGTTTTTATCGCAACCTGTGCGGATTTTGATTTTATCCCCCAAATGTTAACAGGAATAGAGTTTCATCGAGGAATTTCCCATAGTTTAATCTTTACCCTGGGTTTTAGTTTAATTATTAGTTGGGTTGCCAGCAAAATTTGGAAAATATCCTATCAACACTTATTCCGATTTACCTTAATTCTTTATAGTTCCCAGTTAATTTTAGATTTTTTTGCAGAAGGGCGAGGAATTAAACTCTTTTTACCCTTTTTAGATCAGTTTTTTAAATCCCCAATTCTGTTGTTTCCAGGGGTTCATTACTCCCTAGGATGGTTTCATCCCAGTCATCTTGTATCCCTTGCCTACGAATTACTATTAACTGTTGTTTTGTATCAATTGTTGACTCAATGGCAAGCTTATAAAGCTCAAAAAGCAACTTTATCTACTGTTAAAAATAATATCCATCACCATCGAAAACTCAAATCAAAGTCAACCCTTAAAAACTAAAATTTTTAAGATTTGATGCCCTACAATTTGTAATAACTAATAACGGATAACTGATGATTAATTGTTAGGAAAGTGGAAATGTTTTAATCGATTACATTTTGCCCTTCTGCATCACTTCCTGAAGATGGTGACGAACTTCTTCAGCTTGTCTCATTTCTTCTTGTTGCAACTTTTCAAACAATTGAACACAAGGCTGAGAATCCATTTCTTGGGCATCTTGCATATAGGTATTATAAATTTCAATGGCTTCTGTTTTGTTTTTCAAAACAGCCAGTAAATCATACTCCAGATCGCTAATCACTTTGGCATTGCTTGTAGCAACCATACTGTTAGACTCCATGAAAGAACTTCTAATTAACCCTAACTGAACGTTCTAGGTTCATTCATCTATCTAAAAGCGGATGATTTGTAAAGTCATGAGTTTGCAATCTAATCTGAAATCTTTAAATATTTGCTACAAATACTACAAATAATTGTCGAGTAGCTAATCACTTTTTCCTATCCCTTATTCCCTATTTTATTGTCCCCTCTGTTCCCTGTTCCCTGTTCCCTATTCCCTCTTTGTGGAATTAATGTAGATAGGTATAACGCCGCAAACTGCGTTCATAGTTTTGTAATAGCAATTGAGATTCTTCTAAACTAATGCGATTATGTTCTAACGCTTGTTCAGTTTGGCGACGAATACTTTCGATTAAATCTTCTGTATCATATTGAACATAACCTAAGACTTCGTGCATGGTATCTCCTTTAATCACAGATTCAATTTGATACCCTTGGGGGGTGAGTTTAATATGAACAACATTGGTATCCCCAAATAAATTATGCAGATTTCCCATAATTTCTTGGTAAGCACCCGCTAAAAACATTCCTAAATAATAAGGTTGTTTTTGATTGGGATTTTGAGCCGAATTTGAGGGATGTTCTAAAGGATGTAATTCTAAAACATATTTGACATCGCGTAAATCAATAAATTGATCAATTTTGCCATCACTATCACAGGTTAAATCCGCTAAAGTTGCCCGTTTTGTCGGTTCTTCATCTAATCGATGAATCGGTAGAATGGGGAATAATTGATCAATAGCCCAGGTATCCGGGGCGGATTTGAAGACAGAAAGATTCACATAATAAATCGAAGCCATAATCTTTTCTAAGTCTTCCAATTCATCAGGAATATAATCGGAATTTCTAACAATTTCTAAGATTTTCCGACAACAAGCCCAATGAAGTTTTTCCGCTTTGGCGCGATCGCTTAAACTTAAATAACCAAAATTAAATAAACTAATGGCTTCTCCTTTAAATTGGGTTGCATCGTGATACGCTTCTTGATAGTTATCTTCATTAATGGATTGATAAGTATCATCCAAATTTCTTAAAATCAGATGATCTTTTTCGGAAATAACGGGAGGTTCTCCCATGGGGATATCACTGGTTCCTAAAACATCAAAAACTAATACCGATTGATGGGATGCGATCGCTCGTCCACTTTCACTAATTAACGTTGGAACCGCTAATTTTCGCTCCTCACAAGCTTCTTTAACCTCCGCTACAACGTCATTGGCATAATTCTGCATATTATAGTTTTTAGAGGCATGGAAATTCGTTTTAGAGCCATCATAATCAACTCCTAAACCTCCTCCCACATCCAAATATTTCATGTTTGCCCCTAATTGAGCTAATTCTACATAAATTTGACTCGCTTCTTGTAGGGCATCTTTCAATACACTAATGGAAGAAATTTGAGAACCAATATGAAAATGTAACAGTTGCAAACTGTCTAACATTTCAGCTTTTTTCAGCTTTTCAACCACTTCCATAATTTCAGGAATCGTTAAGCCAAATTTAGCGCGATCGCCCGTTGATCCGCCCCAACGTCCCATACCTCTTGTACTTAATTTAGCCCGAACTCCAACAATGGGACGAATCCCTAATTGTTGACTCGCCGCCATAACTAAATCCACTTCTTCAATTTGTTCTAAAACAATAATCGCCGTTTGTCCCAGCCGTTGGGCTAAAAGGGCAGTATTAATATATTCTTGGTCTTTATAACCATTACAAATTAACAGCGAATCAGGATTTTTTAATAACGCTAAAGCAATTAATAATTCCGGCTTTGAACCCGCTTCCAAACCAAAATGATAAGGTTGACCAAACCGGACTAAATCTTCTAGTAAATGCCGTTCTTGATTACATTTAACCGGATAAACCCCGCGATAAACCCCCGGATAACTATAACGAGCGATCGCTTTAGCAAAACAAGCATTTAAGCGTTCAATTCTATCTTCGAGAATATCAGGAAACCGGATTAATAACGGTAACTCAATATTGCGACTTTTTAAAGATTCGACTAATTTTAATAAATCTAAAGAACCCCCTCGGTTAGCTTTGGGAGAAACCGTAATATGACCGGCGGCATTAATGGAAAAATAAGGATCACCCCAGCCTTGAATGCGATAGAGTTTTTCACTGTCTTCAATTGTCCAGGTTTTTTGAGGTTTTCCGTTGGGGGAGTCCGTCGAAACCTGGGGGGTTTGTGTTGTGGGGGTAAGTGCGTTGACGTCCATATTTTCTATCCTTGCCGTTGAGCAACCATCAGACAGTTTAACGGGTTAAGTTAAGATTGACTAGCAATCTGTCACCAGGGATACGGTAATCTAAATTGTGAACTTTAATGACAACTAAGGAGATTCCCTTGGAACGGACATTTCTTGCGATTAAACCCGATGGCGTTCAGCGTGGACTCGTGGGGGAAATTATTCGGCGTTTTGAAACTAAAGGGTTTACCCTAGTCGGTTTGAAACTGCTCATCCCCTCTCAGGAATTAGCAGAAAAACACTATGCAGTCCACAAAGAAAGACCCTTTTTCAAGGATTTAGTGTCTTTTATTACCTCTGGCCCAATTGTGGCAATGGTCTGGGAAGGAGATGGTGTGGTAGCCTCTGCGCGTAAACTCATCGGTGCTACGAACCCGTTAAACGCTGAACCCGGAACCATTCGGGGAGATTTTGGGATTAATATTGGTCGCAATATTATTCATGGTTCTGATGCGATTGAAACCGCACAAAACGAAATCAGCTTATGGTTTAGTGATGCCGAATTAGCCAATTGGGAACCCACGATTAAACCTTGGTTAGTTGAGTAATTTTGAGGGTGTTAGCGGTTAACAATTGAGAGTTAACCGTTAACAATTAAGAATTACTGGGAGAATCAGTCACTCGTTGGGAAAATCCCCAAGCAAATAAACTTAAGGTAAGGATAACCATTAACCATTCCGGTGGGACTAACGCTGGATCAATTACTCGTAGTAATAATCGTAATCCCACTAAACCAACCGTTAAATATCCGGCCGTTTCTAAATAGACATATTCTTTTAACCACTGAATAAATAAACTTGCCATAAATCGCAGAATAATAATCCCTACCGTTGCCCCTGTAATCACTAACCAAGCTCGATCTGAAATAGCGATCGCAGCAGTCACACTATCGAGAGAAAAGGCTAAATCTGTAATGGCAATCAAGGGTAAAACTTGCCAAAAAGATTTATAACGAACAGCCTCTTCAGATTGATTTTCCTGAGTTTTATTGGTAAAATATCGAAAAACTAACCAGAGTAAATATAATGCTCCTAATAGCTCAAACTGCCAATACTTAATTACCCAAGTAGCCGTAAGAATCAAAATAATCCGTAAAATAAAGGCTAAAAGTAACCCAATATTTAGAGCTTTATTTTGAAGCTTGCTATCTTCTAAACCACAGGAAATAGAAGCTAAAGCAATGGCATTATCCGCAGACAATACGGCTTCTAAGGCAACTAAAATAGGCAATAATACAAGAAGATTTAACTCTAAATTCCGAGAAAATTCAAAAACGTTATCAAGATCTAACATTAACGATTGATGATTCCTATAGTGTCCTAATTTTAGATTATATTGGAGTTTGACGTTTTCGGGGCTAGTTAGGGGGAGCAGGGGGAGCAGTTGGTGACACCCGAAACCTGAAACCCGAAACCCGTCAACAGCCTTTTTCAACTTTTTGTTACAATGCTCTTCCCAAAACGTCCAAATTAGTTGACATTGGTGAACGATTATCTCAATTTTTCACTAACCTTGCACTGAAAGTGCGGGGATTGTCTAAACTAATTTAGACGACGTAAGAAGTGAATAGCTCATGGAGACTCAATTTGGTACAGACCTCCGAATACTTCTCTAGTTCGGACAAAATCTAAACCTGATTGGTTCAGGTGTTGGGTGAAGCCAAGACATCTTAATTGAGTTGAGCGAAGAGACTTAAAGGGGTTTGCTGGTTCCTGGGATTATATCCACTTAAAAACCAGCATTTAACTGTAAAACCGTCCTAGAAGAGCCTGCCCTGAGCTTGCCGAAGGGACGGAGTTTCAAACCCAATTTTTCGATAAAGGAGCTATTCAAAAATGACAGATACTCAGGTGTTTATTGCCCTGGTTGTTGCCTTGATTCCTGGAATTTTAGCCTTCCGTTTGGCTACAGAACTGTATAAATAGAAATTTGGAACTTACTGGTGAGAATTCACTGGTAACGGGTCACTTCCTCAAGCTGTCTCGACAGAAAATGTTAAGAGTGCAGACAATGACTATCCGAATGGGATAGAGTATTGGGTGTTAACTCGGTCAAACTGTCGAGACGGTTTTTTTATGGGAATCCGAATTCAAGGTTAATTCTGAAGCCGTTTTCGGGAAGCCTAAAATTTACTCCGACCGTTGCTGATCTCAATTGTTACCCGAATCAAAAGATCATGTCTGCGACTCGACCTATTCCCCAAACAATTCCATCCGCTTCTCCCTTTCGTCGTCCCCGTACCCGTCGAATTTCTCAGCAACGACGCACCCAGAACCGACGCCTATTGACGGTGGAAACAACCGTTAAGTTAGGGGTAAATTTAATTTTATCGGCTTTTTCTATATCAGCCTTAATTCAGATGTTGCCGCACCATCGTTCAGTCTCGGAAAAAGTTCAGGATATTCGGGCTGAGGTGAAAATGACCGAAGAACGAGTAGCCAAAGAAAGGGAGGAATTCAGTCGCTATTTTGATCCCCAGCAAACTCAAAGTATTATGCAGGAACAAGGCAACCGAATTGATCCGAGTCAAAAGCCGATTATTTGGATAGAACCCAGCCCCAAAGAAGCCGCAGAAGTGCCGGATGATTCTACAACTTATGCAGGTTTAGAATAAATTAAGGAATTTGACGCAAATCTAAGGTTAAGGGATATTCAGGATTAAGATGTAAAGGCGGAATTTTCATCAATCCTGATGTATGCCCCATTTCCATAAATCGTTCTAACATTCGGCCTTCAGCTTCTCGATGATTAACGGGGAATTGTTGATAGATTTTCCCGTCGGGAGGGTTGACAAAATAAGTACAGCCCCCAATAGAACGCTCTGCCCAAGTATCAACAATATCAAAAATTAAAGGATTATGGGGATCAAGATCGGGATGTAAAATTGAGGCATATCGTCGTGCCCGAAATCGCACCGCTCCCACATATTCCCCTAGATTTCCAGTCGATTTTAACGGAATCGGACGACCTTGACAAGTGACAATATATCGATCCGAATAACTGTCAAAATTGGGGGAATTTCCTAACGCATTCGTTAATTTCACTTGTAGTCTTTCCATGGAAGAATCGACATAACGGGCTGTATTTCCCGATGCGGTTTCTTCCCCTAAAACGTGCCAAGGTTCAATGGCATGACGCAGTTCTAATCCAATTCCTTCTTTAGTAATTTCTCCATAACGGGGAAACCGGAATTCAAAAAATGGGGCAAACCAATCAAAATCAAAATCATAACCAATAATTTGTAAATCCCTTAAAATCGCTTTTAAATCTTCTCCTAAATAATAGGGTAACATAAATCGATCATGGAGGGTTGTTCCCCAACGAATTAACGGATAATGATAGGGTTTTTCCCAAAACCAACTCACTAACGCCCGAATTAATAACAATTGTAATAAGCTCATTCGGGAGTGAGGAGGCATGGCAAAGGCTCGAAATTCTAATAATCCTAATTGATTTCTATGATTTTCAATCGGGTACAATTTATCAATACAAAAAGCAGAACGGTGGGTATTACCTGTAATATCAATTAATAAATTTCTTAATAATCTATCAACTAATTCAGGAGGAACATTTGCCGGATAATTTAACTTTTGAAACGCAATTTCTAAATCATATAAACTCTCATGTCTGGCTTCATCCACCCTCGGCGATTGACTGGTTGGCCCAACAAACAAATCAGCAAATAAAAACGTTAAACAGGGGTGATTTTGCCAATAAGTAATTAAACTTCTTAATAAATCAGGACGGCGTAATAAGGGACTATCATAGACCGTTTTTCCGCCAATGGTGACATGAGCACCGCCCCCCGTTGGAATTCGTCGCCCATCTAAGAGATATTTTTCTGTTCCTAAACGGCATAATCTCGCTTCTTCATATAACGTTGTGGTAATTTCAACTAATTCTTTCCAATCAGAAGCCGGATGAATATTAACTTCAATCACGCCGGGGTCTGGAGTAATTTGAAACCCAATAATCCCGCTATTGGTTGGGGGTGTATATCCTTCTAAAATGACAGGATATTGAACCTGGGCGGCTGTATTTTCAATCGTGGCGACTAAATCTACAAAACTTCGCGCCGAGCTTACAGGAGGTAAAAAAACGTGAATTTTGCCCTGTCTTGCTTCTACACTTAAAGCCACTCGAATCGAATTAATCGGAGATTCTAAAGGTTCAGAACTGCGAACAATGGGGGGATGAGTTAAGGGGAGAACCGCTTCTTGTTCAAGTTCATCTGCGTGCCAATTTAAAGAGCTTAAAGGTAAGCGAAATCCAATGGGAGAATTCCCGGTTAACAGTTCAATTTTATTGGAGTTAGGCAACCGCCAACGACAACTACTCCAGTGAATAGCATCATTTTTAACAAGGGCTAAAATCGGTAAGGTATATCCAGCAATAATATTAGAATTAGGTTCATACGCTTGAATAATACACTCTGATTTTACACCTAAATTTTTAACTAAAGCTTCAATAAACGTTAAAACATCTTGTTGAATATAACCATAATCTTGATCCTCTTGGGCATAAAGTTCGGGATTTCGCCATAAAGGAATTCCATCTGTTCGCCAATAACAGCCTAACGCCCAACGGGGTAACACTTCCCCCGGATACCATTTACCTAATCCATAATGAAGTAATCCCCCCTTTTGAGTAAATTTATCTTGTAAACGGGTGAGCAATTGTCCAGCCAGTTGACGTTTTTCTTCTCCGAGTGCTGCAATTCGCCATTGGGGAGATTCAAAATCATCAATGGAAACAAAAGTCGGTTCTCCTCCCATCGTTAAACCCACATTTAAACGCTGTAAATCCGTTTCAACTTTTTCCCCTAAATCATTAATATTTTGCCATTGTTCTTCTGTATAAGGTTTCGTCACCCTAGGAATTTCATGATAACGAGAAACCGTTACCGAAAAGTCTAATTTTGACTCCGCAGGTTCAAAAGTTCCGTAAACCGGACGAGCTTCTAAGGGGTCAGCAACACAAACTAACGGAATATGACCTTCTGCGGCCATTAAACCCGACGTCGGGTCAAATCCCAGCCAACCTGCACCGGGTAAATAAACCTCCGCCCAAGCGTGTAAATCAGCATTATCCTTCGATGGCCCACTGGGGCCATCCAGAGGGGGAATATCATTACTGAGTTGGATTAAATATCCCGAAACAAATCGCGCTGCTAATCCATAATGTCGTAAAATTTGTACGAATAACCAAGCGGTATCTCGACAGGAACCGATTTTTTTCTCCAGGGTTTCTTCACAGGTCTGGATTCCCGGTTCAAATCTAACTTGATATTTAATTATTTCCGCTAATTTTCGATTCAAATCCAGTAAAAAATCAAGGGTATAAATATTATTTTTATGATTAATTTTAACCCACTGATTCAGTAATTCTCCTGATTCTCGAATTTCTAAAAAAGGAATTAATTCTTGAGCCAGACGAGGTTGATATTGAAAGGGATAGTTGGAAGCATCGGGTTCAATAAAAAAATTGAAGGGATTAATAGGTTGAATTTTAGCTATTAAATCCACTTCAATTTTTAAAGAATCAGTGCTTTGAGGAAAGTTAACTCTCGCCAAAAAATTTCCATCATGATCTTGTAACCATGTCAGTTGATGGTCTGAGGGGGCAATTTTGAGAGAATAACTCAAAATCGGTGTCCGACAATGGGGAGAGGGGCGCAACCCAATCGTATGAGGCCCTAGAATAACAGAACGTTCAAACTGATAGGAAATCTGGTGGTTTAAACTAACTTTAATAGACATTTTCAAGTATTAACTGTTGACCGTTGACGGATGACTTATAACTGATGTCCACAACTCGAACAAAATCGGTCTTCGGGTTTGACCGATGCTCCACATTGACTACAAAAATTTTGTTTATTCGGTGCAGATGCTCCCATTCGCAGTTCCATATTCCCCATTCGCATTTCCATCGGGTTCATGCTCATCTGCATATCTCCCATTTTTAGGTTCATGGGTTCTAGGGGTTTCATCGGTTCCATCGGACTCATGGTCATCGGAGTCATCGGCTCCATCGAACTCATGGGTTTCATGGGTTTCATCACTTCTATTCCTGGCATCGGGGACACAGGTAAACTGGTGACTTCATGGACAGGTAGTTGTTCAGAGTTGTTCATCGAAGGGGTTCCACTGATGACACTGACACTACTCCCTTGAATTTGTAAGGTTTTTTCCCCTTGCTCGGATAGGATTTTGAGCATCATACCATAAGGAGTTTGGAACACCTGGGGAGGTGAACTCCAAACTCCGGTCGCAAAACTGCTACTGGCCTGTTGTTGTTGCCCTGGACTACTACTAATCAAGGTGATAACGGTTTGCACACCCTGATTTTCTAAATACACTCTTTGACCCGCCCCTAGTTCGCATACATACGCCATAGGAAGGCTCCTTTGTCAAGTTATTGTTCTACTGTGCATTGTAGGGTTGTGTTTTGCAAAGGAGAACAGTTCTTAACAATTGTATTAGAAATTGCCGAGAGTAAAAGTTATTGAGGGGAATTTAAGTCTCTTTTGATCTCAGAGTAAAGACGATCCACTCCCCATCTACAAGGGCAATGACCCCCCCAGGAAAAGGGTCGGTTTGGCTGCGGTTGGGGGCTGAAATTAAAGCGTTTAATTTTTCAATTTGTTCAAAGTTAGGAGTTGTTGACAGAACCTGTTGTAAAATTTTTCGACTAACTCGACGTTGTAACGCTTCATGGGTTTGACGTAAGATCAATCGATTGATTTTTAAGGGTTTTTGACTTTCTTTTTCAAAGACTACAATCTGTTGAAAAAGGGTTTCTGTTAATGAGTCTAAATAGTCAACTTCTGCTCGTAATAATTCGGCTGTTTGGGCAAGATGGGATTCAACTTTAGGATTAAAATGGGTTTGTAAATAAGGTAACAGTTCTTGACGAATTCGGTTACGAGCATAATGTAAATCATCGTTGGTACTATCAACCCAAATTTTTAAGTGATGTTCTTGACAAAACTGCCCGGTTTGTTCACGAGAAATCTCTAATAAGGGACGCACTAACTGAATAGAAGCGGTTAAATTGGGTTGAAGTGTAGAGACGTTGCATGCAACGTCTCTACACTGTAGAGAACGTTGCCAAGTTAAAGCTTGTAAACCATCAGAACCACTACCCCGGATTAAATTATAAAGTAGGGTTTCCGCGCGATCGCTTTTTGTATGACCGGTAACAATAACTGGATAATGATGTTCTTCGGCAATTTCAGCCAAAACTTGATAACGCCATTGCCGAGCCGTTGCCTCACTGTTGGGAATTTCCGTCGCCACCCGTCGATAAAACGGGAGTTGCCAAGACTGGGCCAGGTGTGCGATATAGTCCCCATTAGCACTGGAGTCAGACCGCCAACGATGGTCACAGTAAACCACCCCTAATTCCCATCCCCACTTCGGTTGTAGGTCTAACAACAATTTCAGTAAACACAAAGAATCTTGACCCCCCGATACCGCCACCAACAGCCGTTGAGACTTCGGTAACAGTTGACGATCTCGTAAAGTTTGGTGAAGTTGACTGTGTAAAAAAGTCCAAATTAAAGAATTTGACATGGGGCAAAACTCATTATTAGAACTGAGCCATTGAAACTTTGCAAAGCCAAGGTTTAGGCTGTTTGTCTCCGTGAAACTCCGGGGAGTATCGCCAGTTTTTACCTAATCTTTACAAATGATCCGAGAATTTACGGTCATTTTTCACAAAACCCGCGTGACTTCTCTCTACTCCAAGGTTAATATTGCCTTATAGTGTGATAAATTTGAACGATCTAGGGGAAGCTTATGAACTTAAATAAAGAATTGGAGTTCAATCAAACAAGTCCTGTTGATAGCATACTCTTTCAAACTCCCTCCCCATTACCCGCTTTTAACAATAAAATGAATCTTAATATATTATTTCTAATTCCTCACCCTTTTTACGAAGATCGAGGCTCTCCCATTGCCGATGATATGCTTCTAAAAGTGTTATCAGAACGGGGAGATAAGATTGATGTTGTTGCCTATCCTGAAGGGCGAGATGTAACTTATAGTAATACCACCTTATATCGCGCTGCCAAAGTTCCAGGATGTAGCAATGTTCGACCAGGGTTTTCTGGGAAAAAGTTAGTTTATGATGTTTTGATGATATTTAAAGTTTTACAATTAACAGTTCAAAAAAAATATGATTTAATTCATGCCGTTGAAGAAACCGCTTTTATTGCTCTCCTGATTAAATTTCTATTTAAAATTCCTTATGTTTATGATATGGATTCATCTGTCGCCCAACAGATGATCGAAAAATATCCAAAATTATCTCCCTTGAAATCAGTTTTCAATACCTTTGAAGGATTAGCCGTTAAACACGCACAAGCGGTTGTCCCTGTGTGTCAAGCTTTAGCAAATGATATTGCTGAATATAAGCCACAAAAAGTCGTTTTGCTTCCCGATGTTTCTTTGTTGAAATCAAATCCCAATCAACTCACTGAAGACTTGAAACAGAATTTAAACATTAATCACCTCCTGATGATGTATGTGGGGAATTTAGAAAGTTATCAAGGGATTGATTTATTGCTCGATAGCTTTGCCCTGACTCTTAAACAAACTCAAGAAGCAGATTTAGTCATTGTTGGAGGAGAACCAGAAGACGTTGAATTCTATCAACAAAAAACTCAACAACTGGGTATTGATCATAAGGTTCATTTCCTGGGTAAAAAACCTGCCAGCGAACTCGATATCTATCTTTTCCAAGCCGATATTTTAGTTTCTCCCCGCACCAAAGGCAAGAATACACCGATGAAAATTTATTCCTACCTCGATAGTGGAAAAGCCGTTTTAGCTACTGATTTATTTACCCATACTCAAGTTTTAAATCCTGAAGTTGCTCAACTCGCAATACCCGAACCCGAAGCATTTGCTCAAGGGATGGTGAATTTAATTACCAATGAAACCTTGAGAACAAAACTTGGTGAAGCTGGAAAAGCTTTAGTTCAAGAAAAATATAGTTATAGTGCATTCCGTCAACAATCAAATCGCCTCTATGATGAATTGACACAGGAACTCTTGCCAAACTCCGTGTCAGTCGGATATAACCAGGAGTAACTTGTCACCGTTTCAGTTACCTTGTAAGGGGGTTATGAAAAGAAATTTAACAGCCTTGACCGAAAATAATTATGATCTTTTAATTATTGGAGGAGGCATTTATGGGGCGTGTATCGCTTGGGATGCCAGTTTACGAGGTTTATCCGTTGCTTTAGTCGAAAAAGCCGATTTTGGAGGTGCGACTTCTGCTAATAGCTTAAAGATTATTCATGGCGGTTTGCGCTATTTGCAAAAAGCCGACTTTAAGCGAATGCGAGAATCAATAAAAGAACGCACTACATTAATGGGAATTGCGCCGCATTTAATCCATCCTTTACCCGTTTTAGTCCCCACCTACGGACACGGAACCAAGGGGAGAGAAGCCCTAACTCTGGGACTGTTGATTAATGATATTATCAGTAGCGATCGCAATCAACTGAATGACCCCCAAAAACATATCCCCAATGGTCGAATTATTTCTCAAGCTGAATGTCAAGAATTGCTTCCTAATATTCCTGAAGCTGGACTGACTGGGGGAGCAATTTTTTGTGATGCTCAAGTTTACAATTCAGAACGTTTAACCCTATCGTTTCTCAAGTCTGCTGAACAACAAGGAGCAACCCTAGCCAACTATGTAGAAGTCACCGGATTTTTATTCACAGAAAATCGAGTAACTGGGGTTAAAGTTAAAGACGAATTAACCGCATCAGAACTAGAGATTCGCGCCAAAACCGTTGTTAATACCAGTGGCCCTTGGTTGAATCAAATTCTCAATTTTTTACCCCGAAACTCACCGCTACGGCCCCTGAATTTGGCAAAAGCGATGAATTTAATCACTCGACCTTTATTTGATACCTATGCCGTTGGTCTTTCCGGTGCAAAACGTCAATTAGCTAACGGTTCAGTTCAGAAAAGTCGCTTCTTTTTTATAGCTCCTTGGCGCGGTAAATCTATGATTGGAACCTGGTACAGTGTTTACGATCAAGATCCCAATCAGTTTAAAATTACAGAAGCAGAAATTCAAGAGTTTATTAGCGAAATTAATCAAGTTTATCCCGCCGCAAAATTACAACGAGAAGACATTTCATTTGTGCATGGGGGACTGCTGCCTAGAATTGGAATTGATGCCAAAACAGGAGAACCCAAATTAGCAGATCAATATCAACTCCGAGATCATACTCAAGATGGATGTCCCGGATTAATTTCCGTGCTAGGTGTTAAATATACAACTGCTAGAGATGTAGCTGAAAAAGCTGTTGATTTTGTGTTTAAAACTTGGGATCAATACCCCCCTGAATCTAAATCAGCGATTACACCAATTGACGGCGGAAAAATCGAAAGTTTTAATGATTTTTTACATCAAGCCATCTTAGAGGGAAAAAATCAAGGATTAACAGAAAGTCAAATTCATCGATTAGTTTATAACTATGGTTCTAGTTATCCTAATGTGTTAAACTATCTCAAGGATTCCCCAGATTCTCAAGGAATTCTGAATGAGACAGAATTGATCAAAGCAGAAGTGCTTCATGCCATTCATGAGGAAATGGCACAAAAATTAAGTGATGTTGTTTTTCGTCGGACAGAATTGGGGAGTGCTGGAGATATCTCCCAGGAAACCCTTAATATTTGTGCTAAAACGATGGGTGAAGCTCTCGGATGGAGTCAAACCCAAATTGAGGAGGAAATAAAAGATATTAATTTGAGTAATGGAATACAATCTTTAGCGAAGATTTAATATTTTTCTAAAGTATAAACGATAGCCAAGAAAAAAATGAACCCTCTTAAAACTCAAACGCTTACCCAAAATAGCCAGAAGATATGGATTGATGCTCATGTTCATATCCATGACTGTTTTCCCCTTGATCAACTGCTAAACTCAGCTTTAAAAAACTTTCAACAGGTTTCCCAAACCGAATCTCCAATTTCTCTACTTTTTTTGACAGAAATTCAAGGAATCAATGAGTTTAAAAAACTCCTAATCTATGCAGAATCTCAACCCAATAATATTGCAGGATGGACATTTCACAAAACGCAAGAACCCTTTTCAATAGAAGCTAAAAATCAACAAAATCAAAGTGTTTTTATTATTGCAGGTCGCCAAATCGTAACTGCCGAAAAATTAGAAGTTCTGGCTTTAATTACAGACAAAAGCGTTGAGGATGGTTTACCCTTAGAAACAACCTTAACTGCAATTCAAGCAATGGGAGGAATTTCAGTTCTGCCTTGGGGCGTGGGAAAATGGATCGGGAAACGAGGCAAATTACTGAATCATTTATTAAATTCTGATCAAATTCCCTTACTATTTTTAGGGGATAATTCCGCTCGTCCTATCTTCTGGTTACGACCTCCCTATTTTAAACTAGCCGAACAGAAAGGATGGCAAGTTTTACCCGGAACTGATCCCTTATCCTTAGCCACAGAAGCATCTCGACCCGGAAGTTTTGGGTTTAATATTGAGGGAGAATTTAACCCCCAAAAACCCGGAAATAGCATCAAGCAAATTTTACTTAATTCTCAGACAAAAATTCAACCCTATGGCCGTTTAGAAAATCCTGTACGGTTTATTCAAAATCAGTTAGCAATTCGTTCTAATTCCTCTGCAAAAATGCCACCCCAAGAACAAACTATCGTTTCAAAAAATGGCTTTGCTGAAACTGCCGATATTGAAACTTCTTCAGACGGCTACGCCTCACGTTTTGCGGGAGAATTGGGACAATGGTTACTAAAAGTTCAAGAAGAAGCCACTTTAAAACTGTTAGCAGCCTATCCCCAAGCAACGGTATTAGATGTGGGAGGTGGACACGGACAAATTACAAAACCCCTGATTGAAAATGGTTATCAAGTCACGGTTTTAGGGAGCGATGAAATCTGTAAAAACCGCATTCAAACCCTCATTGATGCCAATTTATGTTCCTTCCAAGTGGGTAATGTTCTCGATTTACCCTATCCCGATAATGCCTTTGATGTGGTGATTAGTTATCGATTTTTAGCTCATGTTACCCAGTGGCAAAAATTTCTTTCTGAACTCAGCCGCGTTGCTAAAAAAGCCGTCATTATTGACTATCCTACCCTACGGAGTGTTAATTCCATTGCCCCCTATTTATTTAAGTTTAAAAAGGGTTTAGAAGGCAATACTCGAACCTATATTACCTATGATGAATCGGAATTAATAGACTTTTTTAAATCCTTGGGATTAAAACAAACGGAACGTTATCCCCAGTTTTTTATCCCAATGGTGCTGCATCGTGCGTTAAAATCACCTACAGTCTCATCTGTTTTAGAACAGCCCTTTCGAGTCTCTGGGTTAACTCATCTTTTAGGTTCACCCGTCATTGCTAAATTTACCAAAAATTGAATTTTTGATTGTCCTATAGGGGAAAAAAAATGGAAGAATCTAACTATAAACTACCACCTGGTTCTCGCGTTTTAGTCACTGGGGGAACTGGATTTACAGGTTCAGTATTGTTACGAAAATTAGTTAATCAAGGAGTCAGTGTTGTGGCAATTGCCCGCCCGACTTCCAACCTCAAACCCTTCGAGGGAATGCCCATTGAATGGTTACAGGGTGACGTTTTTGATCCTAACCTGGTTAATCAAGCCATCCAAAATGTTAATTATATTTTTCACATGGTTACCCCCTTTCGGGAAGCAAAATCTCCCGATGAAGGATATTATAATGTTCATGTTTTGAGTACCCAACTGTTAGCAAAAGCAGCATTAAAACAACCGGATTTTAAGCGCTTTGTTCATGTTTCTACCATTGGGGTTCATGGTCATATTGAAAATCCCCCAGGAGATGAAAATGCCCCTTTTGATCCAGGTGATATTTATCAGCAAAGCAAATTAGAAGGAGAAATTTGGATTAAAGAATTTGGTCAAACTGAAGGATTACCCGTTACCGTTGTTCGACCTGCTGGAATTTATGGCCCCGGAGAGAAACGACTCTTAAAAATCTATAAATGGGTCGCTAAAAAGTGGGTTCCTGTGATTGGAAATGCTCAGAATTTACTCCATTTTATCCATGTTGATGATTTAACCGACTTTTTTATTTTAACAGCCCTACATCCCCGTGCTGTTGGAGAAGTCTTTATTTGTGGCAGCCCCCAAGCCATGACCTTCCAAAATATGGTTAATTTAATAGGAGATTATTACGGCGTTTCTCCTAAATTTATTAAATTTCCGGCGGCTCCGATTTTTGCCATTGGAGATCTGTTTGAGATGATTTTCCGACCCTTGGGAATTGAACCCCCCATCTATCGACGACGGCTGGCTTTTTATACCAAAGATCGATCCTTTAATACGTCTAAAATGAAAAATCTATTAGACTTTGTACCTCGTCATTCCGACGAAGAAGGATTAAAAGAAATGGCTCAATGGTATCTCGATCAAGGTTGGATTACTCTCAAAAATACTTAAACCTATTCTTGAACAATAAATTATGGTTGCCCCTGAAGATAAACAAAAAATAAGTAAAGTTCCCCTTTCGGAACAACTCAATAAAAGTCAGTCCTCGGCTTTGAAACGCTATCAAGAAAAGGCTGTTGGTACAACAAAATTCCTACCTTTTCTGACCTATGAACTTGCCTTATTACTGGGCAGTAACCTCCCCGGAAGTCTCGGTTATATCACCCGTAAACTGCTTTATCCTTCTTTGTTTAAACAGGCTGGAAAAGGCTTGATTTTAGGGCAAGGTATTGTGTTACGTCATCCCAACAAAATAACACTCGGAAATCGGGTAGCGATTGATGATTATGTACTTTTAGATGCCAGTGGTGCAGGGGATGAGGGGATTAATTTGGGAGATGATTTGATTATTTCTCGAAATTGCGTGATTCAAGGCAAAACAGGGGGAGTTACCATCGGAAATAAAACCGATATTGGATGCAATACCGTGATTACATCTGGGGCGGGAATTCTGATAGGTCGTTCCGTTTTAATTGCAGCAAATTGTTATATTGGTGGCGGACGTTATATTACAGACCGTTTGGATATTCCGATGATGGAACAGGGGGTTTATACTAAAGGTGCAGTGGTGATTGAGGATGATGTTTGGTTAGGGGCAGGTTCAACGGTTTTAGATGGGGTAAAAATTGGCAAAGGTTGTATTGTCGGGGCGGGTGCAGTGGTTACAAAAGATTTACCAGAATATGCGATCGCCACTGGAGTTCCCGCTAAAATTATAAAAACCAGATAAGATCTAGGACAGGCGATATTCAAGGGGTTTTTAATCTCAACTGTAAATTGAGGGTTTCTCACCGACTCTTGGTAACTTAATTAGACATCTACTTATGAATAAAATACGACCTCAGCAAGATGTTCTTGAGTTAACTGATTTCTGTAAGGGATTAGCGATCGCCTGGATTGTTTTAGTCCATTTGAAAGGATATTGGTTTGGCTGGCAAGGGATTCATATTTTCGTGATTTTAAGTGGATTCGGATTAAGTTATTCCTGTTATAAAAAACAATCAGCCCTCAATTGGAAAAAATGGTTTAATCGTCGATTCCGTCGCCTTTTACCCGTTTATTGGTTTGCTGTTTTACTTTCTTTTCCCTTATTAGCTTATCTGACTTCTGTTAAATTTGCCTTAGTGCGGACAATTTTAGATACTTTACTCTTAACTAATTTTTTTGAATCTTTCCAAGGAGGGCCAACAGGAGCATTTTGGTATGTCCCTTTTATTATTGGATTTTATTTGGCTTTCCCAATTTTATATCAAGCTTTACAAAAATCTCCAACCCTGAGATCTTATAGTTTAATTCTTTTAGCGACTTTAGGGATTGAATTTATCTATCGGGGGATTTCAATTTATTATTTAGATGGTTTACCAACCGCCCATGATCATAAGTTTTTCGGTTTCATTCCTGATCCGGTTTCAGTGTTAGAACTGCAAGAAGATAAGTTTTTTGGCTTATTACAAGCGAGATCACCCTTTTCCTTCCTTCCCGCCCGAATTGCAGAATTTACATTAGGAATGATAGCTGGATTAACTTTAATTCAATCTCCCCAAAAATTCAATCAGATCATTCTTAACCCCCTGACAGGATGGCTAGGATTTTGCATTTGGTTACTGGGACAAACCTTGCTTTATATCGGATTATGGGGGTGGATTTTCTCAGATTTTGTGATTACGGTTGGCTTAATTCTCTGGACAATTAACTTAGCGGCATTTGTACAGTCTCGAATTCCCTTAGCGTTTCAAGGATTAACCTTTTTAGGCATTTGGTCTTACTATATCTATCTCAGCCATCAACCCTTGACTCGTTTGTACCCTGAATTTGAAACCCTTTGGCTTTCCCTCGGATTGAATATCTTTCCTACATTTATTGTACAATTAATCTATCTAACTTTGTTCATTATTAGTGTGATTTTAGCCAGTAGACTGCTGTGGAAATTTGATCAATCCCCAATTCCTGAGCAGATGACTCAACAACTTTCTAACTTTCTCAATAAATTAAGACTGTCTTTAAGAGGTTTTTGAAACAACCCAACAGACCTTTAGGACTTACGCAAAAACCTGGTTTCTGAACCCAAAATTAAGTTTATAGCTCTTAGCCTTCAGGAGAAACCGGGTTTTTTATCCCCTTGTGCGTAAGTTCTGACCTGTTTAAATCGGTAGGCTTAAAGGTAGGAATACTCTTGCCTACCGATTTAGATAAAATCTTTAACGGTTTACAACTGATAAGGGAGGGGTTAGCTAATACCTGGTTCTGATTCCCCATTTCTCATTTTTCATTGGGCGTTGATTGAGCTAGTGATGTTCCTAAAAATTGTTTAGGTTGCATGAGGAACAGAATGGTAATTAAGCTAATTCCCATCACTCCAATTCCAATAACAGGAGATAAACCCATCAACATAAAAGAAGGACTCGTGCTTAAAGCCAAACAGCAGATCACAATGATTGCCAGACGTGTTGTAGAGCGTTGATACCCCTCTCGAATCATAATAGTGAACCCAGCAGCGCACAAAATAATCTCACTCATTAAGGTGGCAAAAGCGGCTCCGGCTGCGCCCCACTGAGGAATGAGAAGGGTATTGAGAAAAATGTTTATACTAGCTGTTAAAAATAGCATTCGGGGTAAAAAATGCTCCCGGCCTGTTGCTTGTAAAAAATTTTGAGTAAAAACACCAAACATACTCACACTCAAACTCGAAAGCAGAATTCTTAAAGAAGCAACAGAACCTGAAAATTTCGCGCCATAAAGCACTTCCACTAAAGTTCCCTGCATAGAGATAGCAACTAAGAGAATGGGCAAAACTCCCACTAATAAAAGACGTGTGGCTTTGTAAATTTGTTCTGGAACTCGGTGAGGCTCATTGACGTGATAACGAGCTAGGCGCGTAAAAATGACATAAAAAATTACACGGGGTAATGCAGAAAAAATTTCTAAAATCCGATAAGAAGCACTATAAAGTCCCGCTTGTTCATCCAAACCCATGCCTTTAATCATGACTAAATCAACCTGGTAGTAGAGAATCCAGAGAAGACCCGACATGGCAAAGGGATAAGCCATTTTCAGGGAGGCTAGACCTGTATTGAAGTTCAAGCCAGACCAAAGATTGACCTTCCGTTTCAGGAAGTAAAGCAGTCCTAAAATGTCTAAAAAACGGACAATTACGATTGTGCCAACGACAAATACTAAATTGCGAGTTAAAAACAAAACTGCTGTGGAAATCACAACAACAGCAGAACGTTCGATGGCGACCGAGATACTTTCTGCTCTAAACCATCCCATCCCCTTGAGGGTTCCCCGTAGCGTCATTTTGGCAGCACGGGCTATTTCTGAGAGAACGGCTAAATAACAAACAATTAATCCATTGCCTTCATAACCTAAGACTAATGCTAAAGGCAGCAACAGCAAGAGAACGGGGATAGAAGTTAAACCCTCTAACAGTAGAAAACGAATGGTGTATTTAGGCCCTTCAATGGGATTCGCTGCGACTTCACGGTTAATCAGGGTGGGGAAACCAAATTGAATCAATAGAGAGAGAATCGCAGCTAGGGCGATCGCAGCCGCAAAAATTCCATATTCTGCTGGCCCCAGAACCCGAGCGATCAGAATATAAAATACAAAGGTTAAAGCAAGAGTAGCTTCTCCTAAGAAAGCGTAGAGGTAAGACCAATCTAAGCGGCGAAGTTGGTTCACAAAAAATTTAATTGCATAAAAAGTTCACAACTTACTATAGCAACTCTTTGATTTGTAGACAAACCTCTAGCTTAATTAAACCTATGAAGCTTTTATTATAAGGTAATTTCTTCCCCCTGTTCTGTAAAAATGACATCATTAATTTGCCAGTCAGGATTACTGGTAATGGTTTGGCGTAAACTCCCAAATAACGCTAATTGTTCACAACTCGATAAAGAATTGAACGTCCGTTCAGCCGTTGTGGGAACCCGAAAATCAATCGTGACAATTTGTTGATTTTTATCGGTATTTATGCGATAATTTAAGGGGAAATCAGAACTGCTTTGTTGTTCTAAAACCTCAGAAATTGCGGTTTCTAAGGCTTGTTCTTTAGGAACCGTAATTTGACGAGGAACTAACTCAGAACATTGATTATCGACCTGATAAATCGTTACAGAAACGGTGTTAGCCGGGGAAAGAGCTTGTTTTTGAGGTTCAGGTGGGGTTGAAGGAGAAATTGTGGCTTCAGGAGAGGCTTGCGGTTGAGTTGGGGTGTCAACAGGAGGAGTACCACAACTGCTTAAGCTAAGAATAGTAACGCCAACGAGACAACGAGTTAAAAAATGTTGGATACGGTTCATGGTTTAAAGTGGATTCTGAAAATAACAATTACCTTATTATTCAAGGCTTGCGATTCCTATTCCGTTTTGAACCAGCACCTAGTATGATTAAATGTTGGATCAAAATCCTCATCATTTTGGATTGACAATGGCTACTGCTCCCTGGACTCGCCGTCATATTTTATCCTTAGCTGATTTTACGCCGACGGAATATAACACAATTTTGCAAACAGCAACAAGCTTTCAAGAAGTGTTAGGTCGTCGTACTAAAAAAGTTCCGGCTTTACAAGGTCAGGTGGTGGCAAATTTATTTTTTGAACCGTCAACTCGCACTCGGAATAGTTTTGAACTCGCGGCTAAACGACTCTCCGCAGATACATTAAATTTTGCGCCGGGAACCTCTTCTCTGACGAAAGGCGAAACAATTCTTGATACAGCTAAAACCTATTTAGCCATGGGAACGGATATGATGGTAATTCGTCATAAAGAAGCGGGAGTTCCCTTTGCGATCGCGGCTGAATTAGACCGTTTAAATGCTAAAGTAGCGGTGTTGAATGCGGGAGATGGTCAACACGAACATCCGTCTCAAGCATTATTAGATTTATTCACCATTTGCCGAATTCTGGATTCTGATCAACCTAAAATTGAATTATTACAAGGTAAAAAAATAGCAATTGTTGGAGATATTTTACATTCTAGGGTAGCCCGTTCTAATATTTGGAGTTTGACCGCAACTGAAGCCGAATTACATTTAGCAGCACCTCCGACGTTATTACCCGAACTGTTTGCAGAATTTGGCAAAAATCGCCCCGGAAAACTCTTTTTACATTGGAATTTAGAACCCGCTTTAGAAAATGCCGATTTTGTCATGACGTTACGGTTACAAAAGGAACGAATGACCGCCCATTTATTACCCAGTTTACGCGAATATCATCAATTATTTGGCATCACCCATGAACGGTTAAAATCCTGTAAACCGGATGTTAAAATATTACATCCAGGGCCAGTGAATCGAGGGGTAGAATTAAGTTCAGAATTAATGGATGATCCAGAATTAAGTTTAATTTCTCAACAAGTGACCAGTGGAATAGCAGTGAGAATGGCACTGTTATATTTAATTGGAGGAGGGAAATTAAATTAAACTGAAGCTGGTGAATCTTCCTATTTTAGTGAACTTTCATAAGCAGATTCTATTATTGTTAATAACTCCAAAATGTCAAAGGGTTTAGAAATAAAATGGGTAATTCCCATAGATAAAGCCAGATCTTTTAGATCACCGTAACCTGTGGCTAATACTACTGTTTGTTTAATCCCTTTTAATTGAAGTTGTTGATACACTTCTACCCCCGTTAATTCGGGCATTCTATTATCTAAAATCAATAAATCAGGTTTTTCCTTAAGCGTTATTTCTATTGCTTCCTTCCCATCCTGAGCTTCCTTGACCTCCCATCCTTCATCTGCCAGAATCAATGCCAACATTGTTCTACTATCAATATCATCATCAGCAATCACGACTTTCCGCGTTCTGATATTCTGATTGTTCATTTCTAAGTCCTGTTAATAGGTAGATAAAAAAACTGTAACTGGGGTGCTGATGCAGCAAGTTGAAGGGCTGAAATCGCCATAAAACTGACTTTAACTAACTCCAAATCCGAGGTTTTATTAACCACCAATTCTACTTTTCCACCCTTCCCTGCCTGTTCAAAGGCTTGGAGAAAATAACGCA
Organism: Planktothrix mougeotii LEGE 06226; assembly: GCF_015207485.1. NCBI lineage: Bacteria > Bacillati > Cyanobacteriota > Cyanophyceae > Oscillatoriales > Microcoleaceae > Planktothrix > Planktothrix mougeotii. The sequence continues at coordinate 41,750 of NZ_JADEWU010000017.1, read as the reverse complement.
GGAGATAACGTAAAAGGCTTCTAGGATCACCCATAACTATGATAGGCTCGTCCCATTGGGTAACAATTTCTACCTGACGGATAGCCACTTCCGTGGAGAGAAGATCAATTAAATTGGAGATCTGATCTGTGAGTGACACCGGCTGAACTCTGCCCATCTCAAAAGATGCGAGATTTCGCCAAATTTCGGCCCGACGACGAAACAGTTCAATTGAGTCTTCAGCCTGTCTTACCAATTGCATCGCATAGTCTAAACGGTTAACCGCTACCATCCGTGATACCACTTCAAGTTTTAACCGGGCTGCATGATGGGCTTGAATGATATCCTGACGTAAATCTTCCAATGGCTGATATTCATCAGGATTAGACTTTAATACACGACGAACATCTTTTTCTAAGTTGGCGCTCAATAAGTCCGCTTCAACGCCGTGAGAGGCACAGAGCAATATCTCTTTGAGCCTTTGTCCAGCATCTGCACAACGCATAGAGATACTGAGCACACCAATAATTTCCTGTTTGTCATTCCGCAAAGGAATTCCTTGACAGGTGAATGGATGAAACCCCTCAATAAAATGCTCGGCGCTAATAATTTCTACATAATCTGCTTCTGCTAGGGGTGTACCAATTCCATTCGCACCTGCGACAGATTCTGATAACCAAGAACCCGGTTCTGGAAAAGCTTCTGTCCCGTGTACAGTCTGCTGGTCACCGACGACATCCAGTAAGAGTGCTTGGTTATCACTCAACATAACAGCATGACGTTCTGTACCCGCCGCCTGTGAGAGCATACGGATGTAAGGTTTAGCCAATTGCATCAAATCACTATTTTTTGTGATTAGATGTTCGGTATCTGAACGGGATAGTTTTTCCGCTTGGAGCGCATAGGGGTTAGCTCCTTGCAAATGTGAGCGCTCCCAAGCTCGATAAATTTTTGAGCGCAACATCCGAGACGGAATGGCTCCAGTGGATTTGTAGATGCGTCCGGCTTCTAATACATCATTGTGGGAAGCTGTCATTTTTCTTGGCTGATCCTTTTTCTTGAAGGTTAACTCACTTCCCGCACGACTCAATTACTGCTAACCTAGACGGTTTTCGTCTGCAATCATCATAAGCCTAATCCTACTCATCTTTACCTATTGCCTATTATCCATTGCTTCGGGATCATATTAACGAACGGGAATAAAATCATAACCAAATCCTGAACGATTTCCGGGTTCAACCTTGACTAATTGTAAGGGTTGATTGCGATCGCCAGATGGTAAAAAACGAATCACTCCCGTTGCTCCTTCTGGTGTAAAATCTGAGGCAGAAAGGGCTTCTTGAACCCCGGTTCTAGTCGGATTTTTACTAATCGCAGTGATTAAAGCTTTTGTCGCATCATAAGCTGTTGCAGTGCGCCAGTTAACATCTCCTCCCCAGAGTTGATTTGCGGCTTGAGCAAACTCAGAATTAGGGTTAGCTAAAATATGCCAAGGAATAGCAATCACCATCCCCATTGTATCACTTCCTACCTTCAAAGTTTCCGGTCGATATAAACTATCTCCCCCTAATAAAGGTAACTGTTTGCGATTAGTTCGTACCACTTGTAACGCTTGTTCAATGGTTGAAGAGTCAGGGGTTAAAACAATAGCTTCTGCTCCTTGTTGACGAGCTTGTTCTAAGGCTTGAGTTGGATTAAAGTTGGGTTGAGCAATATCAAAAACCGTGACAACTTCTCCCCCATCTCCACTGAATGCGGTTGTAAATTCTGTTTGTAAAGAACTACTATAATCATTGGCACTATTAAAAAAGAGAACTGCTTTTTTTAAGTTTAATGTATTTAACAGATATCGGGCTAAGGTACTTCCTGCAAAGCGATCGCTGGGAACAGTTCTAAAAATAAAGTCTCCTGCATTAGAAATGGCTGTGGAGGTACTGGTGGGAGAAATCATGACTAATTTTCCCGCTTCATAAATGGGTGCTGCTGCTAAAGTTGTATTACTGCCAAAATGACCAATTACCCCTAAAACTTCAGAATTATTAACTAATTTTTTAGCAATTTCTTGAGCGAGTTCAGGACTATTATCATCATTAACAATAATCACATTTAATAATTTTCCCCCTAACCCCCCTCCCTGATTAACTTCTGTTTGAGCTTGAGCAACGCCTCTTAAAATTTCTTGGGCGGTATTGACTGAAGTGCCAATGGGAATCGAGACGGCAATGGTAGAATAGGATTGATTATTTTGGAGAAGTTGAGCATTATTTCTATAAATTAACGCTTCAGGATCATTTTTATTTTGTTGTAAAGCTGCATTAAATTGTTGAACAGCATTCTGATATTGACCCGCAGCTAAAGCAGCTACACCGCCTTGTTTTAGAGCTAAATCTCCTGATGGAATTAAAACTTTTTCTCCTTGACTGATGCGAGTTTCAATCGTTTGATTAGAAGAAGAGGTTGAGGCAGAGTTTCCAGAGGGGGATGGAAGGGAATTTTGATTGAATAGGGAAGAAGAAGAAGGCTTAAAAAATAAAAAATAACCGCCGCCTAATAATGCTCCTGTAATTATAAGGGCTAAGATAAAGATTAGAGATTCATTTTTTTGAGACATGGGATTTTAAAGGGTATAATTTTTTTTTAAATTAAAGCTTATCCTCTATTTTAACAGCTTTAGGAATTTTTAACCCCTACAGAAAGCTCGGCTTAATAGATTTTAATAAATCCCAATTCTTCGATTAAATCTTGACCTTGAGAGGTTAATAAAAGTTGACTGTAGGCTTCTCCGGCTTGTTGATCTATAGGGTTATTCTGTTTAACAATAATAAATAAACGTCGGGTTAGAGGATAGTCTCCTGTTCTAAAGACCGCAGGATTAATTTGATTACGTTGTTGAGGACAAGCTTCAGGAGGAATTAACGGGTGTTGATACGGTTGAACTAAAGTATCGGGTGTTAAACCAATAGCGATAGGTTTAATAGTACATTGTGCGACCACTTCCGGCGCAGACGCATAATAAATTCCCCCCGGATGATTAGCAATTGCTCTTAAGGCTTCTGTGGTCGTCGGAATCAATTTTACAGCATTTCCTAATTTTTCTCCTCCTAATACATTTGCTATAAAAAATTCTGTTGTTCCCCCAGATTCTTGAGGGCGAGAATAAGCAAAAATCGGAATATTTTCGCCTCCGAGTTGATTCCAATTATCAACTTGACCTGTATAAATTTGTTTTAATTGATTAATTGTTAACCCTGGAATCTTTAAATTAGGATTAACAGCGACTACAATTCCATCAATTGCAATCGGAATTTCTGTTAAATTTAATCCCCGTTGTCTAGCTTGTTGATATTCTAATTCTAGTAACGGGCGGGAAGATTCAGCAAAGGTAATTTGATTTTCAATTAATAATTTAATTCCACTCCCTGAACCGGGAGATTGACTAGGATCTTGGAAATATCTTAATTGAAATTGAGGAAAAACAGTTTGAATTTGTGAATTAATAACTTTACGCAGGGGTGCAAAGGTGGTACTTCCCCCGTAAGTAAAAAGTCCATTCGGAACATTAGGAACTTCTGCAAAGGTTTTAAAATGTGTTGCTGAAGATTGAATGGGTGTCGAGTTGGGGGTAGGAGAAGCAGAAGGAGAAGAATTAGAATTAAACAGGTTTGATAAACTCATATTGCGGCTAAACCACCACAGTCCCCCGGTTATTAATCCACCGCTAATCAGTAAGGCTAAGATTAAAGTTGTAGCATCATTTTTTTGAGCCATAAATTTAAGGGATTTCAGGTATTAAGGAAAATTTTAGCACTTTTGGAGAATTCTATAGCAATTCTAAATGAATTGTACACTCATAATGATATCAAGATTATTAACCCTAAAAAATGGGTACAAATTCCGTGTTTAGGGGCGAGGCGTGCCTCGCCCCTACGATTATTCATTTTTGTTTTATTTAGTCTAGTTTTTGTCATCCTAGGTTTATAAAATTCGTTTAAGAATCAGATAAACTAACCGAAATAAAGCCGTAACAGCCACAGCGAATATAGCTGTTATTAAAGGAACTATGGTTAAAATCACATAAAAATTGAGTTTTAATAAAATAAAATATAAAATTCCCACCGAAATAAAAGGGATAATAATAAAATCAATTCCTCTTTCAATCCAATGGTGATATTGAGCGAATATTAATCCACTCAAACCAACTAAAATTACAACTAATAGTAGAATAGGGTTAATATTAAAAACCTTAAACAAGGCAAATCCTAAGCAACTGAAAACCCCTAATTCAAACCCGGTAAACGCCGCACCTGATAGCAATTCTAAGGGAGAAGCAAAACGATTACTGACAGCAGGTTGTAGTTGGGTTGTGCCCGGAGAAACCGCAGGAGAGGGAACTGGGGAAGGTTGAGGAATCGCTAGAATAGAAGGGGGATTTAAAGCGCTTAAAACTTGGGGGGCGGAACCAAAGCGATCGCTCGGTGTCGGTAATAACATTTTATCTAAAATTGCAGCTAATTCATCGGAAACCGAAACAAATTGTTTCCACTTCCATTGATCACTATAACTATCAAATAACTCTTGGGGTTCTTTTCCGGTTAATAATACCAAACAAGTCGCCGCCAACGCATATAAATCCGTTGAAGGAAAGACCGTATATCCTCGCATTTGTTCAGGGGGAGCGAACCCTAATGAATAAATTCCCGTCGAGGTTCCCCCCGGACTTTGGGTAACTTGTTTCACCGCCCCAAAATCTAATAAATGCAAACGACCTTGGCGATCCCGCATAATATTAGACGGTTTAATATCTCGATGAATCACATCATGATCATGAACAAATTCCAGAATTTTGAGAATTTCTTCTAACACTTCTTGAACTTCTGCTTCTGAGAATTGACCTTTTGCAGCGAGTTCCGTTTCTAAGTTTTCGCCATTAATATATTCTTGAACAATATAAAAAAACTGTTGGGGTTTTGAAGAATGCCATCCGGGTGCTTCTAAGGGAAAATAAGCAAATAAATCGGGAATTTGGGGATGTTTATTACCCAACTGTTCTAACACATGAGCTTCTCGTTCAAAGAGCATTTGTGCGGTTGCTAATTGTTGAGGATTAAAATCCGAGGAAGGTTGAAATTGTTTAACAACACAATATTTAAGGGTGGGAGATCGACGATCTTTGGCTAGAAATGCCGTCCCAAATCCTCCTTTTCCTAATAATCTTTCTGGGAGATACCGACCATCTAAAATTAACGGCATTCCACAGGTTGTACAAAATTTTTGCTGCACCGTTTTGAGGGTCATTTGATCCTCTAAATCTGTAAAATTATTGCGATCAGCACCCAAACAACCGGGACGAGTACAGTAAAGTTTCATAGGATTCTGCTGAAATAGGGAACAGGAAATCGTTGTTACTTTTCCATTTTTTGATAAAAATAATGATCATTCAGGATGCTGTTTTAAAAGGAGATTTCGGAAAACCCTAGCAATTTTCAGAATTAAAGTTCTCGTTCCTGGGGATCGTTTAAATCAGAAGGGGGAATAAAGGTGTCAAACGCTGTCGATTTTTTAGCTGCATTTTGAGAAAACTCTTGAGTGTTTAACATCCAATCTTCGGGGGTAAATAACGGTAAAATATCCCGACTAAAGGCTTCAGCCGCTTTGGATTGATAACGATTAGGATTAACAATAACTGAAAGCATCCGTTTGACCACAACATCTTCAATTATAACTCGGTGTAAAACGTTCATTTGTAGTTCTTTTTCAATCGCTGAAGTCGAAACAAATGCAGCCCCTAATCCCGCTTGTACGGTATTTTTAATTGCTTCAATAGAATTTAACTCCATTTCCACTTTCAGACAACGGGGGTCAATTTCACATCGGGTTAAAACTTGATCAATGACTTTGCGGATGGTAGACTGAGAATCCAAAGCAATAAATTGCAGTTGATACAAATCTTCTTTTTGAATTGTATTTAATTGGGCGAAGGGATGGGACGGAGGAATAATTAAGGCTAATTCATCTTCAACATAAGGTTGAATGGTTAACGCATCTTGTAATTCTGGTGGAACTTCTCCGCCAATAATGGCTAAATCAATTTGTCCATTCGATACACTCCAAGCCGTTCTTCGAGTTGAATGAACGTGTAATTGTACCGCCACATCAGGATATTTTTCTCGGAATAATCCAATCATGCGCGGGAGTAAATAGGTTCCGGTGGTTTGGGATGCACCGACAATTAATGTTCCCCCTTGAAGGTTTTGTAAATCCTCAATGGCGCGACAGGTTTCCTGACATAAACTCAGAATTTTTTCGCCATAATTCAAAAGTAGATGTCCGGCTTCTGTTAATTTAGCTCTTCGTCCTCCCCGATCAAATAAGGGAACACTTAACTGTCGTTCTAAATTTTGCACTTGTAAACTAATGGCGGGTTGAGAAACATATAAACTATCAGCCGCTCGCTTAAAACTTCCCTCAGCCGCGATCGCTTTGAGAATGCGTAATTGATCTAAGGTAAAAGGAACATCTGTCATTGTTAAAAAGGGTAGAAAATTTAGGTTAAAATCCTGTAGAAAATTAAAGCATTAGCTCAGGATTAAATCTCACCAGTTAGAAAAAATGGGATAAAATTAATCCGATAAAGGCAATGCCGTATAGTCCAGAGGATGCTGGATATCAATAGAATGTTGGTTAAAGTTAGGGCTGGCAAATTTAGGTAAAATTTCATTGGTAAACGCTTCAGCCGCCTTTGAGCGATAGCGATTGGGATTATAAATCACAGATAAGGTTCGTTTAACAATGACTTGATCAATTTTAACGCTTTGGATCACTCCCATTTGCAATTCTTTTTCAATGGCAGAGATAGACACGAACGCGACCCCTAATCCCGACTGAACGGCATTTTTAATCGCTTCAATAGAACTCAGTTCCATTTCTAATTTAAGCTGGGTGGTATCAATTCCACACCGCGTTAAAACTTGATCAATGACTTTACGAATGGTGGATTGAGAATCCAAAGTAATGAATTTTAACTGATATAAATCCTCTTTGAGAATGGTTTCTTGTTGGGCAAATTCATGGGAAGTTGGAACAATCAACGCCAGTTCATCCTCAGCATAGGGAACAATTTCCAACGCCTGAGCCAGTTCTGGGGCAATTTCACCCCCCACAATTGCCAAATCAATTTGTCCATTCACCACACTCCAAGCGGTGCGTCGCGTGGAATGAACGTGTAACTGTACCGAAACATCGGGGTATTTTTCCCGAAATAAACCGATCATCCGGGGAAGCAAATAAGTTCCGGTGGTTTGAGACGCCCCAATGATCAACGTTCCGCCCCGCAGATTTTGTAAATCGTCAATGGCGCGACAGGTTTCTTGACAGAGGGACAAGACTTTTTCACCATAACTGAGGAGCAGATGACCTGCTTCGGTCAGTTGAGCGCGACGTCCTCCCCGATCAAATAAGGGTACATTTAACTGTCGTTCCAGATTTTGTACCTGGAGACTGACAGCCGGTTGGGAGACGTACAAGCTATCAGCAGCGCGTTTAAAGCTGCCTTCAGCCGCAATGGCTTTGAGAATGCGTAACTGATCTAAAGTGAATGGAAGGTCAGACATATTCCTCAACCTCGGTAAAATCAGGAAGCGTGATGGCTGTTAGGTTTGGGGATCAAGTTCTTTCAGCATACTCCGGGATGATCTGTATTGAAATTAACTTTATTATCTAACTAAATCGAGAAGAGGTAAAAATGTCCGAGAATTGGCTGACTCCGAGCCATTTTGTCATGGTTGGGTTACTGTTGGGATTTGCGATCGCCCATAGTGGGTTAGCAGCATTACGGCCTTGGGGAGAAGGGAAAATTGGCCCGCGATTCTATCGAATTTTATTTGCGTTGGTGAGTATTCCCTTCGCCACCATTTTGATTATCTACTTTTTTAATCACCGTTACGATGGATTACAGTTGTGGTCTGTGCAGGATGTTCCCGTTGTTAAACCCATTGTTTGGGTGTTATCGGCGATTTCCTTTATTTTTCTCTATCCAGCCACCTTTAATTTGTTAGAAATTGCCGCCATTGCGAAACCGGAAGTTCATCTGTATGAAACGGGAATTATCAGGATTACCAGACATCCGCAAATGGTGGGTCAAGTGATTTGGTGTATCGGTCATACCCTGTGGATGGGAACCAGTTTCACTTTGTTAACCTCCCTAGGGTTAGTTTTACATCATTTATTTGCAGTTTGGCATGGCGATCGCCGTTTGTTCGCTCGTTATGGACAATCCTTTGAAACCGTGAAATCTCGGACTTCTATCATTCCCTTCTTAGCTATTGTCCAAGGTCGTCAAACCTTTGAATGGAAGGAGTTTTTTCGCTGGGCTTATTTAGGAGTTGGTCTTTTTATCCTCTTACTCTGGCAAGCTCATCCACTATTAATTCGTGCCACAGGTAACGTAGACTGGTAGCATGATCCCAGGGATATAAAAACATTCATTAATAAAATTCGAGGGATCATGCTATTGTCGGTCAGTGAGCAGATGTTTACGCAAGAAGTTCTCGAAGCTTCTACTCCCGTGCTTGTGCATTTTTGGGCGCCTTGGTGTGGACTGTGTAAGCTGATTATGCCTCAACTGCGTCAATTCCAAGAGGACTGGCGGGGCAAAGTCAAGCTGGTTGCTGTTAATGCAGATCAAAGTTTAAAATTAGCCACCACCTATCGCCTACAAACGTTGCCAACTTTGATTGTTTTTGATCGAGGCCAAGTGTTATATCGACTCGACCATTTCCAAGGACGAGAAGATTTACGTCGTAGTCTGGATACATTCATGGTGAGTTATCAAAATTGTCAACAAACTCGCCAAACCCAAGAAGTTTTACCCTTGGAAGCTTGAATCAGTTATCAGTTGTCAGTTATCAGTTATCAGTTATCAGTTATCAGTTATCAGTTATCAGTTATCAGTTATCAGTTATCAGTTATCAGTTATCAGTTATCAGTTATCAGTTATCAGTTATCAGTTATCAGTTATCAGTTATTAAGGCAATACCTAACTTTCAACTCCTGTAAACCCTAGTCTATTGTTTGGTGAAGTCTGCCCTACACATCCTGAGTTAAGACTTCCTCAGAAAGATTTCAGGAATTTTTACCCATAAGGTTCATACTCTATGTCAAAATTATCAACAGTTTTGGCAAGTTCATTAAGAACTATAAAGTTGACATTGTTATGGAACCTCTCTATCAATATGCCTGGTTAATTCCCGTGTTGCCCCTATTAGGTGCAGCGCTGGTTGGAATTGGGCTAATTTCCTTCAACACCGCCACTAACAATTTGAGACAAGTTTGTTCAACCTTTCTCGTCTCGCTGTTAGGCGCATCAACGGTACTCGCTTTCGCCCTACTGTGGAGTCAACTCCAAGGTCACGCGCCCTACACTCATATCATTGAGTGGGCAGCAGCAGGGGACTTTAGACTGACGATGGGTTATACCATTGACCATCTAGCGGCGGTAATGCTGGCGATTGTAACGACGGTAGCATTTCTCGTCATGATCTATACCGATGGTTACATGGCCCATGACCCCGGTTATGTACGATTTTATGCCTATCTGAGTTTATTTAGTTCTTCCATGTTGGGGCTAGTGATTTGCCCGAACTTAATTCAGGTTTATATTTTCTGGGAACTGGTGGGAATGTGTTCCTACCTGTTAATTGGGTTCTGGTATGACCGCAAACCTGCCGCCGATGCTTGTCAAAAGGCATTTGTCGTTAACCGGGTTGGGGACTTCGGCTTACTCTTAGGAATGTTAGGAATTTATTGGGCCACCAATACCTTTGATTTTGGCTTGATGGGAGAACGTCTCGAACACGCGGTAGAAACGGGTTCCCTCAGTATGGGTTTAGCTACATTTTTAGGGGTGTTAGTGTTCCTCGGCCCCGTTGCTAAGTCCGCCCAATTTCCCCTACACGTTTGGCTTCCCGATGCGATGGAAGGCCCAACCCCGATTTCGGCATTAATTCACGCCGCCACGATGGTGGCGGCTGGGGTGTTTTTAGTCGCCCGGATGTATCCTGTCTTTGAAGGATTTCCGACGGTGATGAATATCATCGCCTTTACGGGTTGCTTTACGGCCTTTTTGGGCGCCACCATTGCTTTAACCCAAAATGATATTAAGAAAGGGTTAGCGTATTCCACCATTTCCCAACTCGGTTACATGGTGATGGCGATGGGAGTAGGAGCTTACAGTGCTGGACTCTTCCACCTGATGACCCACGCTTATTTTAAAGCCATGTTATTCCTGTGTTCCGGTTCAGTCATTCACGGCATGGAGGCCGTTGTTGGACATGACCCGATTCTGGCCCAAGATATGCGTTTGATGGGCGGGTTACGCAAATATATGCCCGTTACCTCCGCCTGTTTCCTGATCGGAACTTTAGCGATATGCGGGATTCCCCCCTTTGCGGGTTTTTGGTCTAAGGATGAAATTCTCAGTAATGCCTTTGCCGCGAACCCGATGTTGTGGTTAGTGGGTTGGTTAACGGCTGGGATGACCGCCTTCTATATGTTCCGAATGTATTTCATGACCTTTGAAGGCAAATTCCGAGGCAATGATAACACGATTCAAAACAGTTTGTTAGCGGAAGCCAACGGCCCCCAATTTGCCTTTGGCCCTGGGGCAATGAACCCGGACGAGTTAGCCCACAGCACCGATCACGGCCATAGCCATGAACCCCATGAGTCCCCCATTACCATGACCTTACCGTTAATGTTGTTAGCGGTTCCTTCTGTATTAATTGGGTTGGTGGGAACGCCCTTTAATAATATTTTTGAGATGTTTGTTCATGCTCCTGGGGAAAGTCTTAAACAAGTTCAGGAACATTTAGCTGAATTTGACTTAACGGAATTTTTGATTATGGCCGGAAGTTCCGTGGGAATTGCCTTAGTGGGGATTACGATTGCCTATTTAATGTATTTGGCAGGTAAAATTGATCCGGCTGCGATCGCCAAACAATATCAATCCCTCTACAATTTCTCCAAAAATAAATGGTATCTCGACGATATTAACGAGGTGCTATTCGTTCAAGGTAGCCGTCGGTTAGCCCGACAAGTGATGGAAGTAGACTATCGCGTTGTGGATGGGGCCGTTAACCTGACGGGGTTAGTCACTCTAGTTACGGGAGAAGGCTTAAAATACCTGGAAAACGGTCGAGCCCAATTCTACGCTCTGATTGTCTTCGTCGCCGTCCTCGGCTTTGTTGTGTTCTCAGGAATTACCGGATAAATCGTCGTAGGGGTGGGGTTGTCCCGCCCGTACCTGTCAACCGTCAACTCACACCTGAAATTAAGAAAGGTTTAATTTCTGTTCTAAATATTGATTCTTGTTTAACAATAGAAATCATAAATTTAGAAAGGAAAAAATTGAATCTTTCTCTCAACTTTACTTGATTAGAGGGAAGGTTAATTCAAAAGTTTTCCAGTTTTGGAACAACTAAGATTGATCTTCCCTTTAATGCTCTAAATTCTGAATTCTACAAATAAGGACTTCATTTACAGCATAAAACCGCACAAATTTCTATTAAGAATTAAGACAAATTCGACTTAATTCTTAATTCAAAGTTCTTCATTCATAACTTGATCTATGGAACATTTTCCTTGGTTAACAACCATCATCTTATTCCCCATTGTAGCCTCGTTATTTCTCCCGATTATTCCCGATAAAGACGGAAAAACCGTGAGATGGTACGCTTTAATTGTGGGGTTGATCGATTTTGCCATGATCGTTTATGCCTTTAATACGGGATACGATCTTCATACTTCAGGTTTGCAACTGGCTGAAAAATATGCTTGGGTTCCCCAAATTGACTTAAATTGGTCTGTGGGGGCAGATGGTTTATCCATGCCCTTAATAATTTTAACCGGATTTATCACCACTTTAGCCATTTTAGCGGCTTGGCCTGTCACCTTCAAACCCAAATTATTCTATTTCTTGATGTTGGCAATGTATGGCGGACAAATTGCCGTTTTTGCCGTTCAAGATATGTTGCTTTTCTTCTTAGTTTGGGAATTAGAATTAGTTCCGGTTTATCTCATTTTATCCATTTGGGGCGGGAAAAAACGTCTCTACGCCGCCACCAAATTTATTCTCTATACAGCAGGAGGTTCCCTATTTATTTTAGTCGGTTCTCTAGCGATGGCATTCTATGGAGATACCGTTACCTTTGATATGCAGGCGATCGCGGCTAAACATTATCCCCTGAATTTACAACTGTTATTATATGGTGGGTTCCTGATAGCTTATGGCGTAAAATTACCAATTTTTCCCCTCCATACTTGGCTCCCCGATGCTCACGGAGAAGCCACCGCCCCCGCCCATATGTTACTCGCAGGAATTCTATTAAAAATGGGGGGGTATGGGTTATTAAGAATGAATGCGGAAATGTTACCCGATGCTCATGCAACTTTCGCCCCAATTTTAGTTATCTTGGGTGTGGTTAATATTGTGTATGCGGCGTTAACATCTTTTGCTCAACGAAACCTGAAACGGAAAATCGCTTATTCGTCAATTTCCCACATGGGGTTTGTATTAATTGGGATAGCCTCTTTTACCGATATTGGGGTAAGTGGGGCGATGTTACAAATGGTATCTCACGGGTTAATTGGAGCAAGTTTATTCTTCCTGGTAGGCTGTACTTACGACCGCACCCATACCTTAATGTTGGATGAAATGGGCGGCGTTGGCGTCAAGATGAAGAAGGTTTTCGCCATGTGGACAGCGTGCAGTATGGCATCCTTAGCCTTACCGGGGATGAGTGGATTTGTTGCCGAATTAATGGTGTTTATCGGGTTTGCAACCAGCGATGCTTATAACTCCACTTTTAAAGTTATCGTGATTTTATTAGCAGCCGTTGGGGTAATTTTAACGCCCATTTATCTGCTGTCAATGTTGCGTGAAATTCTCTACGGCCCCGAAAATAAAGAGTTAGTAGAACATGAAGAACTGGTGGATGCAGAACCCCGTGAAGTGTTCATTATTGCCAGTTTATTAGTGCCCATTATTGGCATTGGGTTATATCCGAAAATATTAACCCAAATCTATGATTCCACTACCACACAGTTAACGGCTTTATTGCGTCATTCTGTCCCAACTTTAGCGCAAAAAGCCCCAGAAGTTAAACCGAATAAATGGAAATTCTTCTCTTTGAGTGCGCCTAAAATTGGCAAGTAGTTAGTCATCAAATATTGATTTCATAAACCTGATTTCTTCAAGAAATCGGGTTTATTTTTATTGATTATTATTTACGCATTTATAACTTGAGTCCGTAATTGAGTAAGTAATGTTTCTGTTGTCCACGTTGGACAACCACAACCTAAAAAATCACAATCTTGCGTCCAAATTGGTACGTTCATTACTAATGCTAAAGCAACCGTTGACCAATCCTTGGGATCTCTAGGAATACGATTTCTGGCTTCTGTTTCCCGGTAAATATAAACTGATTCTTCAATAATATTAATTTTAGTATTAATCAAATTTTGTGCAGCTTGTAGTAACTTTTCGCCTAGTTCTTCAGATGCACCGTTTTTATTAATAATAGCATTAATCCGTTTCCTTAATTCATGAGAAGTTTCTGATAGAACAGATTCGGTCACATATAAAATTAAATCAGGATTTTGGATCAACTCCTTCCCTCTTTGTCTTAATAGCTCAGAAACTAAAATATTAGCATCAACAACTAACTGCATCATTTTCAGTAGGTAGTCATAAATAAACGGTAAAACTGAAAAAGTGAATTCCTTACACACAGAGACTTACAGCGTTTGGGATTTTACGCTTAATTACGCCCACTTACTTAAGGGTTGACTTAAATCTAAAGCTTCAGCTAATTCTTCCTCTGTTATGTCTGTTTCCTCTAAAAATTGTTTAACGGCTTGGTTCAAGTCATCTAGTGCTTGTTCAACTTGCTGTTGAGATGGTTTTTTAAGGGTGACTTTAAGTTTTAATGATGTTTCAGTTTCTCGGTGAAAATTTGAAAGATCTGCTGCTTGAAGCAGATTTTCAAGGACAACATCTTCGACCACTTCAGCAATTAAATTAGAAATCATTGCTTGATCTTCTTGAATAAGTTCTCGAATCGCCTGTTTTAGAGCTTCTCGAATCACCTGTTTTAGAGCTCCTTTGAGCTTATTATCATCTAGGATAATGGAAGTCATAGCCAGTTGAGAGGATAAAGTTAGTTTAATTATAAGCGATGCTTAAAGAATTAATCTAATTTAAGGCTAAAATCATGCCTGAGAATTCATCGATAATTAGTATATCTACTGAAATCATGGGGGGAACTCCAGTATTTCTAGGGACAAGAGTTCCCATACAAACACTATTTGACTATTTAGAGGCGGGAGAGTCTATTGATGATTTTTTAGAGGGATTTCCAACTGTTAGTAGAGAACAAATTATTGCCTTGGTCAAGCTACGGTTGTAAGTTAATAGATAGCGATCGCCCTGCATCTCAACAAAAACAGTTAAACTATAAAATAAATCTCTATCTAAACGATTAATATCATTTGATGTTATACTGAACGAGATAGTATGTTTACTAAAAACGTAGTAATACTGTAATGAAAGTCATTCTCTGTACACATAATAGTGGTGGTGTGGGTAAAACGACCTTAGCTGTTCATTTAGCAGGAGTTCTTTCTAAGAAAGGAGATGTTTTACTAATAGATTGCGATGATCAAGCAGATTCTTGGAAATTTTATGTAGGTGCAGAACCTAATGAAGAACTTGACTTTAATTCAGTAGATACAAGACCAGGGATATCAGTTATGACAAACCCTAATCGAAAATCTATTAAAAGGCTTGTTAAACCACAACAATATGATTATGTTGTTCTTGATATGGATACACCTTTAGCTAATATTGTTCAAGTTATTTTAGGAAGTGATCCTCATGTTATATTCGTTCCAATCAGTTCATCCTCAAGGTATAAAGCAGGCTTTAATAATCTTCAACCCACTTTAAATGTTATTTCTAAGATTGAAGCAAAAGCCAGTTTTCCACCGGAAGTTTTTGTTGTACCTTTAGGAATTAATGCTGATGAAGTACAAGAACAAGTTAATAGTATAGAAGATAAGCCTAGCCAATGCAGTGTTGCTTCAGAGATGATTAACGTTCAAGATCCGATGCAAAAAGCTGTATATTTTACCAGAAAATATATTTGGGAATATCCAGAATACCAAGAGCTAGAAAACTATTTTGAAGACTTAATTACTATTTAGAAAAGAGGTAAGACAATGAATTCAGAAAATTTGAAATCCTTTGTTAACCAAGATTTATCAGAAAAAAAAGTGTCAAAAACCAAGAGCGAAAGCAAAAAAGTAGACGCAGCTATTAGTCAAGGAAAACAACTCAACGAATTAGAACAAGATAATGATATCAACAAATTTACCATTAAAATATGCAATACAGATAATCAAAAGTTGATGGAATTAACATCAGCGTTGAGAATTAATCGTGAACTTATGATAGAATCAGCAATGAATTTTGTTTATTATTCTATTGATAGATTAAAAATAGATCGTGATCAACTTATTAAACAAATGGGTAAATTAGGAGAGAGTTATGATTCAGATAATTCAATTCCATATACTCTCAATTTATCTCAAGTAATAATACAAAATATAAAAAAAATTGGAATGGAAGGAAGGGTTAATGATTGTGCAATTTTAGGAATTCGTTTACTCTATCAAAATAACTGTATTGTAACAGAGTCGGGGAAAGCGAGTGAAAGTTCAAAGGAGAAATAATGAGCAATTATAAAGTTATAAATGCTGGAGTTCAGGGTATTATTTCTAGTGATACGGCTACAAAAGGAGAATTAGGTCGTCGTTTTGCGTATTGTTTAGGGTTAAATCCTGGCCCTCCTGGGCCTGATGGTGGCGTTGATGGAGAAGGTTATATTAATGGGTTAAAAATTTATTTTCAATCAAAGTTAGAAAACAAAAATTTAGGAGCAGAAAAAGCAGACGTTTTACATTCTTGTCTAATACGAGGTAGTTATGATATTGGTGTAATGTTAGCTGGAGTGGGTTATACATCACCAACAAGATCCAATCCTAAAGCGGGTTTTAAAAATCGTCTTCTTGAGTTTCCTGATATTGAACGTTTCACAATTCATCTACTAACATTACGAGATATATTTGAAGAAAACCAAACCTTTAAAGATGCTGTTAATGACTTACCTCCTTTGCGTGAACTCAATCGGGAAGCATGGAATATCATGCAATAATAGATCACATAAAAGTATCATTTTATTACTGTTTTTAGCTTAAATTTAGCAAAAAATATTATTATGAATTCTCAACTCTATCAACCCAATCTAAATCAATTAACGCTTTATGACCAAGATTATTATTTATGGATTGAGAAAACCGTAGAACAATTACGCCAAAACCAATTTCAAGAAATTGATATCGAAAACTTAATTGAAGAGTTAGAAACGATGGGAAGGAGTGAAAAACGAGCAGTTCAAAGTAATTTAACGGTTTTGTTAATGCACTTACTTAAATATAAATATCAACCCAATAAACGATCTCGAAGTTGGAGGAGTACAATTGTTGAACATCGACGACGGTTATTGATTTTGTATAAAGATAGCCCCAGTTTAAGGGGATATGGTCAAGAAATTTTTGTAGAATGTTATCAAGATGCGCGTCAGGATGCAGCAACGGAAACTCAATTAAAAATTAGTGTTTTTCCTGATGAATGTCCGTTTAATTTAGAAACAGTTTTGAAGGTTGATTATTTAGCTGATGAAGACTAAGCGATCGCATTTTAACTCAACGGATTTAGAAATAGGACAGATAACAGGATAAAAATGATAAAATATCCTTAACTGTGCTGTATTATATTAATATGACATTAACGGAATTCCAAACTCAACTTTTGTCTCTGACTCTAATTGAAAAAGCGGAAGTCATTCAAGCATTAACTCAGACTTTAAGTAATGGTTCACTGGGAATTACCAAAACTCCTGGGGTAATGGGTGGGGATGCTTGTATTGCTAATACTCGTCTTCCGGTTTGGCTATTTGTTAGTTTACGCCGTCAAGGTGCGACGGATGCAGAAATTTTGCAATTATATCCGCATCTAACGGCGGCTGATTTGTTGAATGTTTGGGTTTATGCAGAAGCGTATTCTGAAGAAATTGAACAAGCATTAAAAGAACAAGAAGAAGAAATAAAGTTGAGAATGCTTGGGTAAGGGTAAAGACAATTTCCAACTTCTGATAGAGGAATTAAGGGAAAATAAGCCTTTATATTGAATGGAAATTAATAGGAGAAATATCTATGAAAGTTCCTGTTGAAATTACTTATCGAGATGTGGAAAAGACCGATTATCTGGATGAGCTAATTAACAAAAAAGTGGCGAAGTTAGAGCGATATTGTAATTATATGAGTAGTTGCCGGGTTGTGGTTGAAAAAATCCATGATCGTCCAAAAAGTGGTTCTCCCTATCGAGTTCGTTTAGATATTACTGTACCCCCAGGACATGAGTTAGCGGCTTCTGAGAACCCTCAAGAAGGAGTTCAATATGAATCCCTAGAAGCTGTGATTCGAGATGCGTTTGAAGCCGCACGCCGTCAATTAGTGGAATTAGTTCAACGTCAACGGGATGAAGTCAAAACCCATACAACAGAGGAAATTGATTCTTATTCTGTACCCCAAATTTAGGGAATTTTACTAAGAATTGGGTTTTAAAATGCTTATAACAAAAAACCTGGTTTCTTTGCAGAATTGAATATTAAATAGAAACCAGGTTTTTCTGAATTTAATCTGATTTACAACAGTAAGATTAGTGTGACTCCTAAGACTAAAATTACTATATTTGTAGCTAAGAACAATTGATCAAGCTTTTTGACTCGGAGAATGGATTCAGGATGTTCGCTTTTTGCCCAATCTGCCGTAATAATGGTTTCTAAAATTCCTGCAATAATCAAAACGTAAACTAAAGCATAGATTTTATCTACTAAAACCAAATAGCCTACGTCGGGTAAAGCATCGGAATAGGATTGTTGTAGAAAAACAATCGTTAATAAAGCGGTAACGGGAAGAATAATCCGAGAATCAACATAGATAGGATAGAGTAATAAGGAACCCCAACTGGAGAATAAAACGACAAATAACGGAAGTAATAATTTCCAGGTAAAGAAACTTAAGGGACGGGAAATGTTCATTTCAAACCGCACGGTCGAATAAATCCAGTTATTTTTTCCTTCGTCTAAATCCCCAAAATTAGAGGGATATTGATGGAATAAGGTTTTAATCTCAGAATTTCTAATTTTCCAGCCGGGAACGGTTAAATCCGCAGCATAGCCGGATTCTTTTGTATCCGCTATATAGACTAATTCAGTTAACGGATAAACTGCATTTTCAATCGTAACTCCTAAACGTTGTTCATCCAGGGGATAGCGGGAAAATTCAAACGGTTCTCGAAACCGACTTTCGACCCGCATAATTTGATAGAAACTGCCATCTTTGAGTTTTTTCGGTTCTTCATAGGCGGGTTCGATAATTCTTCCCCAGTCTTCAACACCGTTCATAAATTCTAAATTAGTAACGGGGTCAATTTTGCCTTTCCAACGTAACCATAAATAGAAATCCAAGTAATAGGTATTACTGGACGCATTCAGTTCATAAATATTTTGAGCATAAACTCCAACGGTAACTTTTTGGGCTGTGGGGGGAATTTCAGTGAGCGGTTGATAAATCGGTGAATTTTTTTCAGGGGTTGGAGTGTGAAAACTGTTCCCAAACTGTAAACTTAAGATCAGGATCAAAATACCCAAGGCAGGGATCACAAATTTACGACTATTTTTTTTCAGGT
Source organism: Planktothrix mougeotii LEGE 06226 (assembly GCF_015207485.1). Lineage (NCBI taxonomy): Bacteria > Bacillati > Cyanobacteriota > Cyanophyceae > Oscillatoriales > Microcoleaceae > Planktothrix > Planktothrix mougeotii. The sequence goes on along the minus strand of NZ_JADEWU010000017.1, from coordinate 22,906 downwards.
TAATCCAATCGGATAATCGGGATAAGGACATGGGTAGATGTTGGCTGGTTTAAGCTAAGGGGTGAGTCAGGGTAGGGGGGTTAATCGCCCATCCAGCCATTGTTGGCTAAAGTTTCCCTAAACAAATGACTCGGCTGTTGAAAAATAGCTTACCGAAAATTCTGGGTTTAAAGCCTCTAAGTTCCACTTAGGCTTTTTATTGAGTATTGTGGTAGGATGATGTTGGTATGAAAAAACCCACCCAACTTTGCAGTCGATATACCACTGATAGCGGTGTGAAACCGAGCCTGAAGGAGACCGGGGAAGCAGATGTAAGGCAATGGAAATCCAACCTTGAATGCACTTTAAATCTCAATAAATTTTAGTCGCCGGAGGGCATTCGGAGACTTTAATCGGACGAGGAGATTGTATAAGACCTAAATACTTAGGCTGTAATCGATGAAACGTCAACCCCATTCAACGACCCTTGTGGCGTGGCGAAGAATCCACTCGCCTTTAAGCAGTGGAGGATGTCAAAATTCATAGAGGAGTATTTTGAATCAATAATGATCAAACTGCGTTTAAAGAGATTCGGAAAAAAGCGGGAAGCTAGTTACCGCATTGTGGCGATGAATAGCGTTTCTCGCCGAGATGGTCGTCCCCTAGAAGAACTGGGCTTCTACAATCCCAGAACCGATGAAGTCCGATTGGATGTCCCTGGCATTGTCCGCCGCTTACAGCAAGGGGCGCAACCGACTGAGACCGTGCGTAGCATCCTGAGAAAAGCCAATGTTTTTGAACAACTCAAGTCTGGAGTCCAACCCGAAGCCACGACTGCAGAATCCGCAGTCTAATCCCAATTATGACCAACTGGTGCGGTTTTTAATCGAGCCGTTTCTGGATTCCCCAGAGTCCTTGCGGGTCGATTGTGAGCATTTTGCGAGTCTGCGTAAAACTTGGATTCGGTTGGCGGTGGAAGCCGAAGACAAGGGGCGGGTTTATGGTCGTGGCGGACGCAATATTCAAGCCATTCGGATGGTTTTAATCGCACTAGCCGCAGCGTCCGGTGAAACGATTTATTTGGATATCTATAACGATAGTGAATCCGATGAGTCTCATCGGGAACGGGAACCTAGAGAGTCGTTTAGTCATCGCTCTCCAGGGCGATATGCAGGGGGGGAAGGACGTACTCGTCCACCCACACGTTCATCCCCTTCTAAGCCTCGTTTGAACCGAAGATATGAAGAATAACGTTACCCCAGTCTGTCCTAAGCAGTAAAACCAACGGCTCAGGATAGATTAAGGGTTAGACGAATTTTTTAATGTTGGGCAGAATTGGGGGTAAATTGACCTCAATAGTTTTGCCCAACCTCTTCTCAGTATTTTTTAGAAGGGAATTACGAATTACGAATTACGAATTGGGAATAGCATATAAAAAAATTGACAAAAACAGGGGTGTACGGTTTAGATTTGCTGGATTCGTTTTTGTTAATGACTGTTAGTTGTGACTGTTAATATATTGGCATTTGATCATTGATTGAGAGAAAGTTGATACTATCATGACTGAGCGATTCACCCTTCAGTTACCGAGTATTGAAAGTGCGATGGCGCTTTCGGGCTATCAAGAAGATAATTTAAAAGTTCTATCTCAACAAACAGGCGCTCAACTGGTGATGCGAGGACAGGAATTACTCGTGAGTGGAACCGCCAGTCAAATTCAATTGTGTGAAAAATTAGTTGAATCTTTAAAAGAATTTTGGAAAGACGGAAAACCGATTACTTCTGTAGATATTCTCACGGCGCGTCATGCCATTAATACCCATCAAGAGGATGCTTTTCAAGAAATCCAGCGTGATGTTTTAGCGAAAACACGGCGAGGACTAGAAATTCGGGCTAAAACCTTTCGCCAACGTCAATATATTCAGGCGATGCGGACTCAAGATTTAGTGTTTTGTATTGGCCCTGCGGGAACGGGTAAAACCTATTTAGCTGCAATTTTAGCGTTACAAGCGTTATTATCCGATCAATATGAGCGATTAATTTTAACTCGTCCGGCGGTAGAAGCTGGGGAAAAATTAGGCTTTTTACCTGGAGATTTACAACAAAAAGTTAATCCCTATTTACGGCCGTTATATGACGCGCTGTATGAATTAATTGACCCGGAAAAAGCCGCAAATTTAATGGAACGAGGAGTGATTGAAGTGGCTCCCCTGGCGTATATGCGGGGTCGGACGTTAAACAATTCTTTTATTATTTTAGATGAAGCCCAAAATACCACCCCGGCTCAAATGAAAATGGTATTAACTCGTTTAGGATTTCGCTCTCGGATGGTGGTAACGGGAGATATTACCCAAACGGATTTATTACCCAATCAAACATCGGGATTAACAATGGCATTAAAAATCTTAAAAAATGTGGAAGGAATTGCTTTTTGTGAATTTTCCCAAGCGGATGTGGTGCGCCATTCCCTCGTCCAACGCATTGTTGCTGCTTACGAAAAACATGAGAAAATCAACTAAATCAGGGGGTTAACCTCTAGGTTCAAAAAAATTCAGCCAAAGGTTACAGAATTCTAGTAAAATTTAGAATTAAAAAGAATTTATAACTGGATTTTAGACCATGAGTAATCTCAAAGAATTTTTAGAAGCCTGCGAAAGTTTAGGAACATTACGGTTAATTGTCACCAGTAGTGCAGCCGTATTAGAAGCCAGGGGAAAACTTGAAAAGCTATTTTATGCCGAATTACCTAAAGGCAAATATGCAAATATGCACACCGAGGGATTTGAATTTCATTTGAATATGGATCATGTTAAACAGGTTAAATTTGAAACCGGAGAAGCCAAACGGGGGAATTTTACAACCTATGCGATTCGCTTTCTGAGTGAACAGCAGGAAGTGGTATTAAGTGCGTTTTTACAATGGGGAAAACCCGGAGAATATGAACCCGGACAGGTGGAAAATTGGGAAGCGTTAAAAGCAAAATATGGCGAAGTTTGGGAACCTATTCCAGTTGAAACATTATAAGGTTAATCTCCCCTTAAAATGTAGGGGCGAGGTTCTCTCGCCCTCATCCCCAAAATCTTCAAAAAACATCAATAACCGTCAATATAGCAAGTCTAAATGATGGGTGTTCAAAACCTGTAGGGGTTGGGAGGGACGCCACCCCTACGGTAAAACATTACAATTTCTAGTCAATTCCTGTTCCCTGTTCCCTATTTCTAACTATAAAAAGATGAAAAAAATTATTTTAATTGCGGGTTTAATTCTGGGTTTAATGTTCGGAAAAACTGATGCTGAAGCCGGACAATTAGCCGAGCGTTTATCCGAATTTCCCGACTGGAATCATAAACCCATGATTCAAAAGGCGCAAGGGGATTTATATTATCCTCAGTGGATGGAAGGAGAGTGGGATGTTACCAGTACATTAGTCGATAAAGTTGCTCCTCTAGCACCGCAAATCACCACTCCTGGGTTTGAAAAAAATTCTACCCTTATGAATGAACCCATTGAGTTTAAGGTTAGATTTAAAACGGTTCAATCGTTACCTAAGCTACAAATTTTTCCCTTAACTTTATTTTTTACCCAAGCAGGTTCAGAGGAACAAGAAAATGGAAAAATCTATCCTAAGATAGTGAGCGATCGCGCTTTTAATGGGTTTAATATGGGTAGAGCCATCTTAGGAGAAAATGGGATTTTATCTGTTAAGGTTGATCCAACAAATCTCAATCGCCTGATCACTGCTTTACCGGGAAATTTAGAACTTGTTTCAACGGTAACAGGTCGGAGTCGTGAAATTCCTAGTGAGGATCAATTTATTGCCTGCGAAATTAGTCAGCAAGTGTTTGAAAGTTCATCTCAAATTTATTTTAATGAAGTGGAAACAACAACGGCTTACAAGGCAGAATTGGACGCTCCGGTAAAATCGATTGTAGGAGAGCAAGTGACGGCGGTTTATTTATCTCCTCAAGATCCAAATTTCTTCACGGCTAGTGGTCATCCTGTGGCGTTATATCGATATCAATTAAAGTTAGTCCAGAAGCAGTGACCCCAAAATTGGGGTTTTTCGGGGGCAATAAAGGGTAACAACGACTGATTAAAAGGGGGGTCATTATGAAATTTAAAGTCGGTTGTGAATTAGATTATCAGGTCAGTGCCAATAGTACGTTTATTTTCAATGTTAATGTTGCTAAAACCCCAAATCAAAACATTTTAGAAGAATATCTTTGTTTAGAACCTGATCTAAATCATGAGGAATATATTGCTCCGGTTTTAGATAATCGTTATATTCGGATTAATGTCCCTTCGGGAAATTTACACTTATCCTATCAAGCTTTTGTTGATGTCATTTATGATGAAACAAATCCCACAACGATTAATGAAGTTCCGATTGCTCAACTTCCCTTAGAATTATTACAATATATTTATCCAAGTCGCTATTGTCAATCTGACCGATTAATGCGTTTTGCTCAATCAGAATTCGGTCATTTATTGCCCGATTATTCCAGAGTAACGGCAATTTGTAATTGGATTTATGATAACGTCACTTACTTATCGGGGAGCAGTGATCAACATACCTCTGCCTTTGATACGGTAACAGAACGGGCGGGAGTTTGTCGAGATTTTGCCCATTTAGGAATTGCCTTTTGTCGATCTTTAAATATTCCGGCTCGGTTTGCATCGGGTTATGCTTATAAACTCCAACCCCCGGACTTTCATGCTTATTTTGAGGCGTATTTAGGCGATCGCTGGTACTTATTTGATGCCACTCGTCTCGCTCCCCGCAATGGATTAATTAGAATTGGAACGGGACGAGATGCGGCGGATATTGCCTTTGCCACTATTTTTGGAATGGCAGAAATGAACCAAATGAAAGTGGAAGTTGAATGTTTAGAAACTCATTCAGATTCTGACTGTCCCGAATATACTTATCAGGCCATTAGTCATCAAGTTTCTGAGAACAATTCCCCTGTGTAGTAGAATTAATTCAGTAAAAAAAGCTTGAGAATTATGGCTAAAAAACGGTTTGTCATTGAAATGGGGATGGGGGTTGATCAACATGGACAGGAACCTACGGTTGCCGCTGCTAGGGCGCTTAGAAATGCGATCGCCCATAATGCCTTACCCGGAATTTGGGAAGTAGCAGGATTAAATCATCCCAATGAAATGATTGTAGAAGTGCAAATTGCCGTTCCCTATCCTGAACAAGTCAGAACCGAAGAAGTATTGGCCGTTTTACCCTTTGGACAGAAAACAATTACCGTTGAGACTGGGGGAATGGTGGTACAAGGACGGGCAATTGAAGAATTTCAAGACAAAAATGATGAGATGTTAATTGCCGTTGCGGCGGTAACAGTTTGGGTCGAAAAGGAAGTGTAATTATTTAAACCGGATAGTACAAACCATCCCCCCGTCTGTGCCAACCAATACCACTGGGATCTTTTTGTTGACTCCAATAGCTAAAATGTTCTGCACCTTTGGAAAATTCTTTGGCAACACTTCCTGTATTTACTCCTAAGCGGCGAGTTAATTCTTCTTCTGTTTTGGGTGTCAACCTCAATAAATTTCTAGGATTATTATTATTAGTAGAATTAGCTCCACGACGAGTCGTTTCAGTCGTGACAGTTTTGTCTAATAATTGCTGCATCAAGGCGATTTGTCCTTTTAAAAGGTCAATATCTCCTTTTAACAGTTTTACTTGGTCTTGTACAATTTCTTCGACCTCCGTTCGCAGTTCAGAATTGAGTTGAGGCTGTTCCCCATCAAAGAACTGTTTAATCATTTGGACTAACGCTGCACTTTCCGTTAAGTTGTGCCGTTTCATGTACTGACGCAGTTTTTTATGATAGTCCGGGGGAACGTAAGTAACGGCCCTAATATTCTTTGTTACCATAAGTATGTTAAATTATGCTACCTCAACACTAACATAACTTGCCAACAAGTACGCTACTATTAGCATACTATTCACCTTAAACCCATTCGCTCTTTCCTGAGATTCTTCCCCGCCCGGATATTCCGCCCACTAACTCGGAAAAAGGCATCACCGTAAAATTGGGAACTGAATTTCAAACAAAGCTGTTGTTTTGTGGGTACAAACCCCAGTCTGGAGCTAAAGTCCCTCATTAAGCTTGTTGATGTATCATTGAAAATTAACTATAGTGATATCTCAATTTTGCCAATACCAACAGAAATTCAGGGTTCTTGATTTAGCTATATTACCTTAAATTTTGGGATTTGTACTCTCCTTCATCAATTTAGGGGTTTGGGGTTGCTCAATTAAGCTGACCTCTAACTTTAAGGCTTTTATGATCTGACAAAAACTGGTTTAAGAAAGAATTTGTTATGGAATAGAAGGATTTTAGGATTGAGATTAACTTCAAAAGTATTAAAAAGGTGAAGCTATAAATTTAAACTCTCCATTAAGAAGGAATCTATCTCTTTAGTGTTAACTGTACTTGACTTTATGTTATGGCTAAAGAGGGAGGAAATAGGCAGACAAATCCCCTACATTTAAAACATCGCTTACATTGCTGAAGCCCGATTTTAATTCTAAATCGTTGATTCACATCTTAACCGAGCGAATATCCAAGGAGATTAATTCATGAAACTGAATTCTTTACCCAAATTAGTCAGTGCTACTGCCTTAGCTTTAAGTTTAGCAGTTCTGCCTTCTACATTGTCTGCTTCTGCTCAAACCACACCCACAGATACAGGCACAACAGGCACAGATAACACCAATACAACCTACAGCCAAACCGCAGGAGATCGAGATTTTGATTGGGGTTGGTTGGGTCTGCTCGGTTTAATTGGTTTAGCTGGTTTAGCTCGTAAAAATGAAGATCCAGCACCCCGTTATCGCACCACCGATGAAGCACCAAACCGCTACTAAAATAGAGGATTACTCATGAGAATTAAACCGTCTGTGCAACAGCTTTTGGGTACAGGAATAATTGCTTTAAGTTTAGCTATATTTCCGGCTTCCTTACCGGCTCAAGCTCAAACTAATCCTAATAGTCCTACTATTGATACAACTCCATTTCAAGAAACAAGAGATGATAATAATAACTGGGGTTGGTTAGGACTTCTGGGGTTAATTGGTTTAGCAAACTTATTTCGTCAGCCCAAAACCCATCACGAAACCTATCGTGATCCCCACGTTACCACTCGTCCCGGCTATCGAGAATAAAATCATCAATATTGTTTAAATAAGAAATTGTAGGGTTAAAAAGCCGGGGTAGGTGATACCTACCCTGATTTTATTTTATGGGTCTGAATTCGAGGGGAAACAGGGGAGGATAACCGAAACCGAGGAATAGGATTTTAACCTTAAACTAGAATCAAAGTAGAGAATATCAAACTTGACCTATGACTGAAATCCCGGATTCTCAAATCTCCTCCCCGGTGCCTGAAACGCCCAATCAATCAACCTCTGTTAATTCCTCTTGGATGGATGGAATTGCAGCCGGTTGGAGTTGGACAACCCAACAACTTAAAGGACTTTTCCCGACTGACCAAATAGCTCAAACCGTTGTCCAATGGTTTAGTGTTAATGAAACTCAAATTGCTGAGATTTTAGAAAAGGTTCGGGCAGAACTTCCCACTACAGAAGCCTTATTAATTGGCAAACCGCAAGCGGGAAAAAGCTCAATTGTTCGAGGGTTAACGGGGGTTTCAGCCGAAATTGTTGGTCAAGGATTTCGCCCCCATACTCAACATACTCAACGTTATGCCTACCCCTCTAATGACTTACCCTTACTGATTTTTAAAGATACCGTTGGTTTAGGAGATATTAATCAAAATACTGATCTAATTATTCAAGAATTAATTGGGGATTTACAACAAGAAAGCCAAGGAGCAAGGGTTTTAATTCTAACGGTTAAAATTAACGATTTTGCAACGAATACATTACGAACAATTGCCCAAAGCTTACGGAAAAAATATCCTAATATTCCTTGTTTATTAGTGGTTACTTGTGTCCATGAACTTTATCCTCCCCAAATTGATAACCATCCGATTTATCCCCCCAATTTTGAAGATATTAATCGAGCTTTTGCAGAATTAAAATTAGCCTTTAAAGGGTTATATGATCAGGCTGTTTTAATTGATTTTACCTTAGAAGAAGATGGCTATACCCCTGTATATTATGGCTTAGAAGCGTTACGGGATACCTTAGCCAATTTACTTCCTGAAGCCGAAGCAAGAACCATTCATCAATTATTAAATGGAGAAGTTAACAATCAACTGGGAAATATCTATCGAGATGTAGGAAGACGGTATATTTTAGCCTTTAGTATTATGGCTGCGACCGTTGCGGCTGTTCCGATTCCCTTTGCTACAATGCCTGTCTTAACCACCCTGCAAGTTTCTCTGGTGGTATTATTAGGAAATCTTTATGGAAAAACTTTAAATCTATCTCAAGCAGGGGGCTTAGTTAGTGCGATCGCCGGAGGATTTTTAGCCCAAATGATCGGTCGAGAATTAATTAAATTTATTCCCGGTTTTGGCAGTGTTATTGCTGCGTCTTGGGCTGCTGCTTATACTTGGGCATTAGGGGAAGGAGCTTGTGTTTATTTTGGGGATTTAATGGGAGGAAAAAAACCTGATCCGCAAAGAATTCAAGTTGTTATGGAAGAAGCATTCAAAACAGCAAAAGAACGGTTTAAAGGAATTAATGAATCTAAATAGAGGATAAAGGATGACGCATTTTTTACCCATTTAATCTGCTTATATCCGCATAAATACTGACCTTTTATTCATTAAACATCATGAAATTTGTATTAAGATTTGCCAAAAAGGGGTTTCAATTAACGAAAATTATAGGAGATCAAAACTTCAATTTTAATAAAGGAATAAATCATGGTGACATCCATCAGACCCGATCAAAAAGTGAAAATTGGGCCAACTCAGTTACTGATCAATAATGAATGGGTGAATAGCGTTTCGGGTCGTCGCTTTCAGACCATTAACCCCACGACAGGTGAGATCATCTGTGATGTAGCGGAGGCTGACGCCGCTGATGTTGATCAGGCTGTTAAAGCGGCAAGAACGGCATTTACTCGTGGCAATTGGCCACAAATGTCAGCGACGAAACGGGGCGAACTGCTGTACAAATTAGCAGATTTAATTGAACAAAACATTGTAGAATTAGCACAGTTAGAATCCTTGGATAATGGTAAACCGTTTACGGATTCACTGAATATTGATTTGCCCTTGGTGATTGCTTGCTATCGTTATTATGCTGGGTGGGCTGATAAAATTCAAGGCAAAACCATTCCGATTAACGGTTCTTATTTCTGTTATACTCGCCATGAACCTATCGGTGTAGTCGGTCAGATTATCCCCTGGAATTTCCCTCTGTTAATGCAGGCTTGGAAGTTAGCTCCAGCCTTAGCAACCGGGAATACCGTTGTACTTAAAACCGCCGAACAAACTCCTTTATCCGGGTTACGGATCGGTTCCCTTATCGTTGAAGCGGGTTTTCCTCCCGGCGTCGTTAACATTTTATCGGGCTACGGGCCAACAGCCGGGGCAGCAATTTCTCACCATAATGACATTGATAAGGTGGCTTTTACGGGATCAACGGAAGTGGGACATTTAATTATGGAAGCTGCTGCCAAAAGCAATCTCAAGCGTGTGACTTTGGAATTGGGTGGTAAGAGTCCTAATATTATTTTTGCCGATGCCAATATGGATGCAGCCATCGAAGGAACTCACTTTGGTCTATTCTTTAACCAAGGACAATGCTGCTGTGCGGGGTCGCGGGTGTTCGTGGAAGAAAAATGCTATGACGAGTTTGTTGCCAAAACCGTTGAACGTGCTAAACAACGAGTCGTCGGCGATCCGTTTGATCCTCAAACTCAGCAAGGGCCGCAGGTGGATCAAGAGCAGTTTAATAAGGTGATGAGTTACATTGAATCGGGTATAAAAGAAGATGCCCAGATGTTATGCGGGGGTCATCGTGTGGGCGATCGCGGTTTCTTTATCGAGCCTACTATTTTCGCAAATGTTCGGGATGAGATGAAGATTGCTCAAGAAGAAATCTTTGGGCCGGTGATGAGTATTATCAAGTTTAAAGATATCAACGAGGTGATTGAACGGGCTAATAATACAATCTATGGTCTGGCTGCTGCGGTTTGGACACAAGATATTACTAAAGCTCATACCATTGCTAACAGTCTCCGGGCGGGTACAGTGTGGGTAAATTGTTATGATGTTTTCGATGCGGCTGCACCCTTTGGCGGATTCAAACAATCTGGAATCGGGCGTGAATTAGGGGAATACGGTTTGCAACAATACACCGAAATTAAGACGGTGACAATCAAGCTTTAATTAAGAAACCGGGTTTTTCAACAAAACTCAATTTGTGAAGTCAAGTTAACAACAAAAAGTCAAGAAACCGGGTTTTTCAATAAACCTTAATTGCAGAAGTCAAGTTAACTGCAAAAACCCGGTTTCTGTGGGTTAGGGTTATGAGTAGCTTTAGCAATTGCCTTGTCAATTCATTATTATCCCAGTAGTTTGCTACTATATATGTCAGCTAAAGATATATTTCACAATGCTGTTCGTTCAGCCTTAGAAAAGGAGAGATGGATAATTACTCATGACCCTCTATTTATCAAAGTAGAGGAACTTGATTTTTTTATTGACTTAGCAGGGGAAAAAATTCTCGCGGCTGAGAAAGATGGTTTCAAGATTGCTGTAGAAATTAAATCTTTTATTGGTGCATCAGATTTAGCCAGCTTTTATATAGCTTTAGGTCAATTCCTTAGCTATCGTTCTGCTCTTAGAAAGAAACAAGCTAATCGGATTTTGTATTTGGCAATAAACCAAGATGTGTATCATGATTTTTTCAGCAATCAATTTATTCAAGAATTAATTGCTGAACATCAACTCAAGTTACTTATTTTTGATGCTATTCAAGAGGAAATCGTTTTATGGAAAGAATAAACTACAGAGAATTAGTCCAAACAATTTTGACTCAACACTCAAGAAATGATTTAGATACTGAGACAGAAGTACAATTACTATTTGACTCGGAAAGGGAGCATTATCAAGTTGTTCATTTGGGTTGGGAAGAGCAAAAACGGGTTTATGGTTGTGTGATTCACGTCGATATAAAAGATGGTAAAATTTGGATTCAGAGGGATAGAACAGAAACAGGAATAGCGAATGAGTTGGTCGCTGCGGGAGTTGCTAAAGAAGATATTGTTTTAGCGTTTAAAGCCCCTTATATTCGTCAATTTACTGAGTTTGCTGTGGGGTAAATTCCAGCGTAGATTTTGATTTTAATAATCGATTACACAGAAATTTAGCTAAGTAGAAATGCAGTCAAGAAACCGGGTTTTTCAACAAAACTCAATTTGTGAATTCAAGTTAACTGCAAAAACCCGGTTTCTATTTTTCAATCGCTTTATTCAAGAATTCATTACAAAGGTAAGTATTGAACTTGGTTAACTAAATCTTCTGGTTCACTGGCTTTGGCAATTATTTCTAAGTCCCCTTGGGTGCGAAGTTTTTTAACTAAAGCAGATTCACCTGCTTGTTGACGTAACGTTTCAACATTCTCAAATCGTCGCTGTATATCGGCATCTAGTTCTTCTTTATTATCCCAATAGTAAGCTAAGGTAGAATAAATTTGACTCATGCTTAAATAGGGATGTTGAAATTTAATTTCTTCGGGACTCCAGCCAAAAGCAAGATGACCGGAAACTAATTCAATTACTTTCATAGTTGTTCCAGCAATGTAGGGAACGTTGTTTTCATTCAGTTCTATATACTTGTGTTGTGTCGTAGTCAAGTTCATAGAGTTTGCCTCGTTACTGAATTTAGTAAAATTATAGCATATTTTGTGAGTTTGCAGTTGAGATCAATTTGATTATTATTGATGATAAATTACAGGTTTGGTCTTGAGTTGATGGAGATCGCTTTTTCACAACACCAGATTAATTCAGTGTCAGCATCCTAATCCAAAAGAAGATGATATATAAAAAATTGGCTCATCCTTGGGAGGACTAATCATAATCTTCGTATCGTTAATTTCCAGGTAACTTACATTGAGTATAGAGCCAACAGCAAATCTTTTCGGGATCTTATTAAGTAATTCTTCTAAAGTGCTAGTTTTGGCAACAAAATTTTTAGATAAATTTTTTGAAACCAGTAAATATTTATTAATTTTTGCGCGTTCTAATTCAGAATCAGGTGGTTGTTCTAGTTTTTTATAAATGCTTTCTGGTAAGGGTTGACTTATATACAAAGGTTTGCCTTTTTGAGATATTTCTATTTTTTGGCTATCATCTAAATCTATATATTTGCCAAATGTTTTGTTTAGGTTTAGAGGAATTGTATAAAATCCAAACTCTATGGGTATAAATAAATGCTGGCCAGGATCTAAATTAATATTTATGTCTTTATCAATTTTTGTTGATGCTTTTTTAAACACCAACTCACGTTGATCGATAATCGTTAATTCATAGGGAGATTTATTCAATAAATTATAACCAATAGATTTTAGATTAATAGGATAGCTTTTCAAGTTTTTAACATCCATCAATTTAATATATGGAACAGAGTCTAATTGGCTTAAAAGTAGGTTATAGTTCTGGATAGGAGAGGGTATACAAGAATCATCTTTCCAATCATTACCATTAAATATACTATAATTAGGCTGCTCTTGAAATAAATACAAAAAAGAAAAGAATCCCCTAGCGTTAGGATTATTCTTAATAATTCGTTGAATCCAAATATTTGTTTGATTATCAAACAATCCATAATATTTTGCTAATTTGCTGACTTCAGAAAATTTAGGATACTGAAGTATAAAATTTTGGGGTGATTCTGATTCCTTCACGAGAGAAGTATAAGGAGCATCCTCGATAGAATCTTGGAAAGGCATGAAAAATGAAGCATAAGGCGGCAGCGTATAAGCATAATTTTCTGCCTCCATAGTATTATCAAAGTGTTTTTGTCTAGTTTGGCTAATTTTTTCAGAGTTTGCAGAACCGTGCAAACTAATATTACCCTTTTTTGTAACATTACTTTCGTTTATACTATAGTTCATAGCAAAATTATTAGGGGTGTCAAGCAAATTATTAACTTCCGAGATAAACCCATCGTTGCCACTCTCGTGTTTGAATCTTTCAACACTCTCGAATACAGGGTTATCCGAATAGACAACAGGTGGGTGTTCTATTTGCAGTACCTCAGAGAGAATTTTTTTAATAACCTTATCTTCCAGAGTAGGTTTGAGCAAAGATAGAGTCAAAGTCGGATAGCCATTGATTCCTGTCAGATGTCGATATGAAATAGAGGGAGCTTTACCTGCATTATAAGAATGAGTTAAAATAGCAATAAGAATAGCCAAAAATCCTATAGTAAACTCCCTCAACCTGTATTTTTTGATATATGTAGTAATTCTCTCCTTCCAGCCAGGATAAAGTCGTCGCTCTTGAAGATTCTGCCTAGTTAAAGGTTGTTCTGCGGGATTTTGACAAATAACAGGCAACCAACTCGCACAAGGAAAATGACTTTCTAAACCTTGCAATCTTTCCCTCGCTTCCTTAACTGCTAAATAAAACGACTGACCCCCCGAAAAAGAACCCAGAAAATATTTTAAAAATTCCTGTGCTACTTTGTCAGGAACAGGTTCTCGCATAACAATCATTTGAGGTAGATTCAAATCGGCTAAATCTTGAGCTAACCCCAAACCATCACAGGAGTTAAAAATAGCCAGTTGTAAACCTTTTTCAATAGCTTTTTTTAACGCATATCTTAAATCAGGAATCGTTAAACTCTCAGTTTTATTGATATCTAGAATTCCTGTCTCTCCTTCAGTGCGGCTATGTCCGGCAAAAAAGAGAATATCCCAAGACTGTTCCCAGAGTTTATCGTTAAGTTCTTGGCGGTTAGGTTTAACTAAAAACTCAACTTTAGCACCCGGAATAGAATCTAAAAATTTTCGATCTTCTTCAACATTAATCCCCTCATCATCGCCCAAAATTGCCAAAATATTAACGTGATTATTAGCAACTTTGGCTGCTGTTACTTGTTTAAATTTGGGCGCACCGACACTAATTTCTGCTTTAGGATAACGTTCTAATATATCCCAAAGATGCCAGGGAAGTTTGCGGAGATCCCTATTTGCAGTTTGGATAATAAACCTGACTTCATCATCTTCTTTTAAATGGGCAATCAATTCTTCTCTAACATGACTAAATTGTGGCGATTTTAACCATTGATTAAAATGTTGGCTTAAATTATCAGCTTTTGTATTAACATCACCAATTGAAAAGTTAGTTATTTGTCCTGCTTTTGGCTTTAATACTCTAACTTTTATCCCCAGAAAGCCATAATAAGTCACTTTCCAACTGTTGTAATATTCAATCAGTTCTGGGTCTGGCGGTAAAGCTCCGGTTTCCTGAATAGTCGCAGGTTTCCCCTCTTCCCGTAATTGTAACGTTACCGAAAAACCTCTATTATCGAAGTCTCCCTCTGCAAAAGTCAGCACTCCTAACTTCGCCATCGCCTTCTCCTGGTTAGATTAGATGACAAAATTTTCGACAATATTAGCATCTTCTAATCCTATTTAAACACTAAACTATTCCCATCATCTATTTTAAACTCTATTTGTTACAAAACTTAAGCAAGCTCAAATATTCTATTGACTCAGAGCCGGAAAATCATTAAGAATCTCTTAATCAGTCAGGGTCAATGGTAGGTAATAGAAAACATCCGCTTTTCTCAATCATACTATTTTCCCTAAAACTTGATCAACGCTAATACTAAAATTAGGAAAAAATTGTATAAATAAAAAATCACCTCGCCTTAACTTCTGCATATTTTGATAACGATTAGAAATCGGTTCTCGATATACTTCTACACATTGCTGATTGAGATCCACTAACCAAACTTCAAGAATACTCCCTTGAGCATAAATAGGAATTTTGACTTCTCGATCATAATTAGCCGTTGTATCTGCTACCTCTACTAATAATAAAACATCTTGAGGTTGAGGAAGTTTTGACTCATAGAAATCTGAACGAGGTAATAGAAGTGCGATGTCGGGTTGGGGTTCAGAATTATTATTCAACTCAATGGGATTTTGAGGAGAAAGAATAATATCTTCTCCTAACAGTTGAGTGAATAGTCTCACCAAGCGATTAACAGTAGCCGCGTGTCGTTTACCTATTGGGGACATTTTAATAATTTCTCCTTGGATTAATTCGATTTGATCGTCAGGAGAAAAAACACCTGCTTCAACTATTTTGTGATATTCTTTGACTGTGAATAATCGTCTGAGTAACGGTACAGACATCACAACCTCCTGCGTTCAGATAACGAAATATTCCACAATATTAACATCTCCTAATCCTATTTTAACCGTAAACCGTTCCCCAGTTTTTCCTCTCAACCCTAATTGTATCCAATTGTCTACTTTTCGGGACTGTGTTGCTTAACAGTGGAATTTTTGATATCTTCAATTCTACAAATATCCAATCGAGAAGTAATAGCGGAACTTAAATTTTGTTGATCATTCTGCCAACTCATGATTTTATTTCTAAAATGAATATTTCCCTGGGTATAAGGATGCCAAATTTTTTCTATTTTCCTTAAATCTTGACAGGGAAATTTAGCAATATCCTGTTGATTTAACTCAATTGGATCAGAATATTTCGTATTTTTTTCTAAAGCTAATAACATCATTCTATAGGTTTGACGTTCAGCTTTAGTCAATTGTTTTGCTGCTAATAAATGAGCTAATCGTTCATAATCCGGTTTCACCCTAATTTTTTCCGACACTGTAGCTGTTCTTGCCATTCCAATCACCAAAGATGTAATCGATGCTATCACACCCAATGCAACAATCACCTTTTCTCGATTCCCCATTTTTCCTTCAAATTAGCTCCTTGTTGGGCTTTAGCCCTAATCCCAAAAATTATAAACCCTTAATCCCGTCCTGACAAATATTAAGGTTTTAATCAGTCAAACCCACCCCCAATTAAGTTAAAGTTGTTGTAATTTTTGATAACGACCTAATGCCAACAACGGGAAATAATGTTGATAATAATGATATTTGATATAAAAATGACCGGGAAATCCA
This sequence comes from Planktothrix mougeotii LEGE 06226, assembly GCF_015207485.1. NCBI lineage: Bacteria > Bacillati > Cyanobacteriota > Cyanophyceae > Oscillatoriales > Microcoleaceae > Planktothrix > Planktothrix mougeotii. The sequence continues at coordinate 6,834 of NZ_JADEWU010000017.1, read as the reverse complement.
GTTCCCGTAAATTCTGATTCATCCCAGCGACCATCGGAAAGTTGGGTTGAAATTAAATAGTTAATTCCCCCTGTAATTGCCTGCATTTCATAGTTTCCTGTTGCTTGTCCCGTCGCCATTAAACCAATTAATGCCCACGCAGTTTGAGAGGCGGTACTAACCCCCTTTCCTTTCAATTGTGGATCATTATAACTGTGGCAAGTTTCCCCCCAACCCCCATCAATATTTTGACAACTCACTAACCAATTTTCCCCCCGTTTTATCACAGGTTTAAGAGAACTATGACCCCACTTTTTATAAACAGGATGAATGACCGATAATGCTGACAATACCCCACTGGTTCCATAAATATAATTAACTCCCCAACGTCCAAACCAACTGCCATCAATTTCTTGTTCTTGTTTTAGATAAGAAATTGCCCGTTCAATTGCAGGTTTGAGTGATTGAATTTTAAATTGAAATTCTGAGCAATTCGGGTCTAATTCTCCTAACATTTCAATAACTCTTGCCGTAACATCCGCCGTATTTGGATCAATCATGGCTTTTAAATCCCCATAAGGAACGGCATTAATCCAATCTTGATCATTATCAATATCAAAAGCAGCCCACCCTCCGGCTTTACATTGCATTGAGATCATCCAATCAATGCCTCGAATTATAGTTGCGATTTTCAAGGATTCATCAGGAATTTTAGCTTGATTTAACGCCATCACCACAACGGCTGAATCATCTAAATCAGGATAAAATCGATTGGTAAACTCAAACGCCCATCCTCCGGGTTTTCCCTGTTTATTTTTAACAATCCAATCTCCATAATCTAAAATTTGTTGGCGGATTAACCAGTCTGAACTTTTAACAATAGTATTATGATCTGGGGTAATTCCTGACTCAATTAAAGCTCGAATAACCCAGGCTGTATCCCAAACAGGAGATACACAAGCTTGCATCCGATAGGTTTCTTCTGTTTCAATGGCAAAGTTATCAATAGCTTCTAAACCCCGTTGAACGATGGGGTCAGACACCGAATAATTTAAGCATTTTAAAGCTAATAAAGAGTTTAACATCGCTGGGATAATTCCTGCCCAATCTCCCGTTACTTCTTGTCGTTCTAAAATCCATTGTTCCGCCGCTTTTAACCCTTGTTCTCGTAAGGGGACAACATTAAAGAGTTCTGCAAATTTAAAGATGTTATCCAACCCTAAGAATATATCCGTCCAATCGTTATTTTTAGGCAATTCAAAAATAGTATTTTGTCTTCCTTCTACATATAATTCATCTAAATTTAGGCTAGGGTTAAACCGAAAAATTGGCTTTTTATCAAAAACAATTAATAAAGGAACGGTACTACTTCTCGCCCAACTAGACATTTCATAAATAGTAAAAGGTGCACCTTCAGGTAACAACATAATCCAAGGGGGAATTGAAGGAATCCCGCGCCAGTCATAACACCCCATTAAAGCTAAATGTAGCTTTGTAAATATCCGAGTTTTAGTAATTCCACCCCGTTTTAAAATAAATTCTTTAGCTTTAATTAAGGCGGGATCAATTTCTGATACCCCTAATATTTTTAACGCCATATACGCTTCAACGGTTGTACTGAGTTCCCCGCCATCTCCATAAAATAATTCCCAACCGCCATGATCTCGTTGTTGAGAACGCAGATAGGTTTCAGCTTTATATAAAGGGCGAGTTTTATCAGTTCCCCAAATCTTGTGTAATAGGATAATTTCTGATATAATAGTTACATTAGATTCTAATTCTCCCCACCAGTAGCCTTCGGGATATTGTTGAGATAAAAGAAAGTTTTGGCTGGCTGCGATCACCTTTTTTAATGTTGTTAGAGAAACTGGATTTTGCGCTTCCATTGTTAACCGTTCAACTCCTGCTAATGTTTTTGAGAATATTATTTCTTTAAGAGGTTATAAATATTCTATCATGTCTTTTATTGAATTAATCAGAATTTTATTATATAATCTACTCATAAATTGGGAATTAGCTCAAAAAAATCTAATTTTAAATAAAATTGACCCTTTGGAGTAAATCATGCTTAAAGATATTGTTGAAGTTCATCCCTTAACAAATTACCAGCTAAAACTTCGTTTTGAAGATGGAGTAGAAGGGATCATTGATGTGTCTAAACTCGTTCAGTTTACTGGAGTATTTGAACCTTTAAAAAACCCTGATTACTTTAATCAAGTTAAACTTTCTAGTGAATGGGGAACTATTTATTGGGATAGCGGTGCTGACTTAGATCCTGATGTATTGTATTCCTATTTATCCCAGCAACCAATACAGTTAAAAACTCCCAGCATTTCTTAATAGTAAAATGGAAAATATAATTTTAGTTTTAACGCTATTATCCTTAATAATATGGATTGTATTATTAAGGTTTCGAGGACAGTTTTGGCAAGCCGATCAACGACTTCCAAAAGTTCAAGAACCGTTATTAAATTATCCCTCTATTGCTATAATTGTGCCAGCGAGAAATGAAGCGGAGTTAATTGAAATTAGTTTGCGATCGCTTCTTAATCAAAACTATCCGGGTTCATTTTCGATTATTTTAGTTGATGATCAAAGCCATGATGGAACAGCCAATATTGCCCTAGAAACTGCTAAAAAATTAAATCAAACAGACCAATTAAAGATTATCACATCTCAACCTTTACCTGCGGGATGGACAGGGAAACTTTGGGCGATGGAACAGGGCGTTAAATCTACTCAACAATTAATAAAACCTCCCGATTATATTTTATTTACCGACGCTGATATTGAACATTCTCCTAATAATTTAAAGCAATTAGTAGAAAAAGCCGAAACGGAACAATTACAATTAGTATCGTTAATGGTATTATTAAGATGTCAAAGTTTCTGGGAAAAATTATTAATTCCCGCCTTTGTATTTTTCTTTCAAAAATTATATCCGTTTCGGTGGGTTAATCATCCTCAAAGTCAACTCGCAGCCGCAGCAGGAGGATGTATTTTAATTCGCCAGGAAGCCTTAACTCGTATTGGTGGCTTACAAATCTTAAAACAAGCGTTAATTGATGATTGTTCTTTAGCACAAGCTGTGAAATTAATCTCCCCAAACTCCCTTAATAAGGAGGAAAAAATAGTTTTTTTTATGAAGCGTTTTATCTTTCCTTTTACCTCTAAATCCTCTTATCCAATTTGGTTAGGACTAACAGAAACAACTCAGAGTTTAAGACCCTATCCGAATTTAGCAAGTATTTGGGATATGGTTGCTAGAACAGCCTTTAGCCAACTTAATTTTTCGATGATTTTATTAGGATTAACCTTAATTGGAATGATTCTGATTTATTTAATGTTTCCTGTGGGTTTAGTTTGGGGAATTCTGCATGGAAACGGGTTAATTATCCTTTTAGCTGCATCAATAGGATTATTGATGGAAATTGCTTATTATCCCACCTTAAAACTCTATCGACTTTCTCCCGTTTGGGGGTTAACTTTACCGTTGATTGGATTTTTATATGCGTTGATGACTTTAGATTCAGCCTTAAGATATTGGCAAGGAAAAGGGGGAAGTTGGAAAGGCAGAACTTATGTATAAAATTTGAGAAAGGGGTCTTCCGTACTGATAATATTTTGACATACAAAGTACGGAAAAACCAGGGTTTAGGCTTTTGTTTCAAGAGAATCTTTACTTCCTTCTTTCGATTGCATTTCTTCAATATCTAATAAATTCACAATTACCCCTGCAATGGGAACTGAGAGAAATACCCCTAGAATTCCAGCAATTTTTGCCCCAACCAGTAAAGCAAAAAACAAAACCACAGGGTTAATATTAACTGCACTTTGCATAATGCGAGGGGCAATAAAATTGTCCTGAATTTGTTGTAAAATTACACTAACAAACAATACTTGTACCGTCAAAAACCAGCCACTTTGAATTAAAACAATTAAACTGATGATTAAAATCCCTAGAGTGGCTCCTATCCCTGGAATAAAATCAAAAAAGGCAACAATAATCGCCAGGGATAATGAGAAAGGAATTCTCAAGGTACTATAAACTAAAAAACTAGATATTCCCAAGAAAAAGGAGAGTAATAGTTGACCTCTAAAAAAACCTAAAAAGCTTTTTTGCAGGGCTACAGAAAACTGACTGCGATGGGGATAAGGAATGAGTTTTAACAATAAAAACCAAAGTCTTTCGCCATCAACCAGCATAAAAAATGCAATCACAAAAATAATAATAAATGAAAGCAACGCATTAGGTAATGAAGAAAAAGTTCCTACTAAAATGCTTACCATCGAACCCAGAGATTTATTAAATTCGGCTTCTATCGGAGCGAGATTAATATTAATTCTCCGATTTGTCAAAAACTCTTGTAAGCGGTCAAACGGATTATCGGCTGAGGTTAAATTTTCAACAACGAGGCTGAGAAGCTGTTGAAATTGATTAAAAAACATCGTTCCCAAGGCTAATCCTGTAGCCACAACCAGAAATAGACTCAGAAAAATAACAATTCCCAAGGCTAATCCTCGACCCAAATATCGCTCTAAATAGCGCACGGGATAGTTGAGAAGAAAAGCTAAAATTGCGGCTAATATAAATGTAAAAAAGATGTTTTCAAAATAGTTAAAAATCAGAATCAATGCCCATCCAGAGGCAAAAAATAATAAAAACCGCACTAAACTATTGGTACTAACGCGATTCCACAAGGCGTTATCCTGGGAATCTGGGGGTAAATTATCCATTGGGATGACTCAATTTTTGCCGACGTTGACATTTTAGCGGATTTTGTTTGTTTGGGATACCATTTTCTTGATTTGTTAAAATCTTATTTAATGATGTAGCTTGAAAAGTAGTCTATAAATTTTTGATAAGGTGTAACTATGATTCGACTTAAACAATGGCAATGGATTGTATTAATCACGCCGATTACAATCATGGTGATTTTTTTGTTAATGGCGGCGGGAGTCACCATTCATGACTGGGGAATTAATTGGATTTGGGCGGTATTTACCTTGATATTTTTGGGTTGGCGTTGGTTGTTAGTGAAATGGACTCAACCCTTGGTTAAACAGATGGAAACCGTCGTTGCTGAAGTCAATCAGGAACTAGAATCCTCCTTTGATCAACCCATATCTCAATCGACTGCAAATCAGGCAATTAATCAAGTAGAAACAGCCCTACAGGACATTTTAAAAGCCTCCCAAAATGATCCGCCAATTTGGGAAGATAGTTTAATCTTTTGGAAACGCTGTCAAGATGTGGTGACGACCGTTGCTAATATTTATCATCCTGAAGTCAAATATCCTCTCCTCAGTATTTATATTCCTCAAGCGTATCAATTAATGCGAGGAACTGTGGATGATTTAGATCAATGGATGGAAAAATTATCTCCAGTTTTAAATCAAGTTACCGTTGGACAAGGCTATGAAGCTTATCAAGTTTATCAGAAATTAGAACCCTCGGCCCGTAAACTTTGGCGGGTGTGGAATTGGGCGCAATGGCTATTAAATCCAACGGTTGCTTTAGCGCGAGTTACCACTCAAAAATCAACTAATCAAGCCACACAACAATTATTAGTTAATTTAGGTCAATCTTTACGAGAATCAGCCTTAAGAAACTTGTGTCGTCAAGCGATTATTCTGTACAGTGGAAATACTTTACCCGTAACAGAATTTGCGGTTACAAATCCTTCCCTTCCCCAAGCTAAAACCCAAACCTTACGAGAGATTTTAACCCAAACTGAATCCGTTGAAACGTTAAAACAAAAACCTGTTAATTTGCTGTTAGTGGGACGCACAGGCGCGGGAAAAAGTAGTTTAATTAATACGCTATTTCAAACGGATAAAGCCCTTGTGGATGTGTTACCGAGTACCGATAAAATTCAAAATTATCAGTGGCAAATAGAAACGGGAGAAAGCTTGAATTTATGGGATACTCCGGGTTATGAACAAGTGAATCGTCCTGAGTTGCGAGAACAAGTTTTAGATTATGCAACCAACGCAGATTTGTTATTATTAGTAACTCCAGCCCTTGATCCCGCTTTACAAATGGATGGGGATTTTTTGAAGGAGATTAAACAGCAGGGGTTAGAGTTACCCATTATTATCATTGTTACTCAAGTTGATCGCTTACGTCCGATGCGAGAATGGCAACCGCCCTATGATTGGAAATCGGGAAATCGCCCCAAGGAAAAAGCAATTCGAGAAGCTACAGAATATCGGATTGAACAATTAGGAGACTATTGCGATCGCGTTTTACCGATTGTCACCCAAGATCGTCAAACTCAGCGTCAAGCTTGGGGAATTGATGGGTTATCGATTGCCCTTTTAGATACGATTAATCCGGCTAAACAATTGCGTTTAGCCCGGTTTTTGAAAAATCGAGAAGCCCGGATTTTAGCAACGGCTAAAATTATTGATCATTATACCTTTCAAATGGCAACAACTCAAGGATTAACGGCATTATTAAAAAGTCCAATTCTCAGATTTATTTCCACATTAACAACAGGTTCTCCTACCTTAGCTTTATTACTTGCAGAACAAATTCCCGTCGAACAATTACCCGTTGTGATTGGTAAGTTGCAAATGGCTTATGATTTGTTTATGTTATTAAATTCAGGAGAATCTGATTCGATTAATTTTGATTTATTGGCTCTCTGGCCGTTACTGTTAGAAAATCCCAATCCCCCCGAAAAAAATGCTTGGGCTTTTGGTCATGCGTTAGTGGAATATTGGACACAAAAGCTTTCAATTGAACAAATGCAGCAGCGATTTCAATTTTATTTCAGGTCTAAAAGTTTGTAGTTGGGACAGCTTATATATAGCAATCCGTGTAGGATTTGTGAAAAAATTCTGTAGGGG
>NZ_JADEWU010000145.1:0-4209 GCF_015207485.1 Planktothrix mougeotii LEGE 06226 | reverse complement strand
GACTTAACTCACGGAGTTTCACCCATAAATGTAATCAGTTATCACCAGTCTTAACACCTGGGTTAACCGTCCCATAAGCCTTTTAGCTTATTTTGGGTTAAACGAATCGCACAAACCGGAATCTATCGGCATATCCTAAACATTACATTTAGGCTTTAGCTTCTGACTCCATCTCTCACCCTCATAACATACGCCTTAGATTTGTGGCTACCTGACAGTATTCGACCACTGTAGGAGTATATGAGGGGTTTTAACGTTCCTTGAAAATGGGTTTATTGCCTTTAGATGTGTCCTATCCGCCGGGGTACTTTGGAAGTCTTTGTAAGTATTAGGTTAAGATACTTACCTTTTATAGATGGAAAGTTGATTCCTCTATCTTTTCCCCTTGTTCTTTTGAACGCAGTGTAACAAGTCAATTTCACTACTTAATAGTCACGACGGTTCAAGACGGACATTTACTTTCGTTCATCATGGGCAATTGGCTAGAGAAATTGTCGAATATTGACTTTACCCGATTTTCCCGTTATTCCCAGCTTCAGCGTTTTGATAATCAGTCTGACACTGTGGGAATTGCCTTATCTCTTTGGAATTGGATACCGTACTTTGGGGGTTCGGTAATCTTTACCATTGACTTCGAGATTGACCTTCCTTTAAGGTCACATTTTCAAAGTTAAAATAGGCTTGATTGGATTTATTGGTGGATTTAACTTTCCGTTTTACCAATTGTCTACACCTATTTCCCTGCTTACGTTTCGAGTTTGACCCTAGACTTTGGCAGGAACGTTTCGCACTAACCTACCTATTGTACTGAATCCACAGGCTGATCGGACAAATCCGTAGGCTTTGTGCCTCAGTGATTGAGTTTGTAGAAAATAAAGTTAAGTGGGAGTCTCTGGCTTCTGTTAGGATATTAGCTACAAGGAAGTTGGCCTAATCAGTTCAGGATTGAGTTTCATGGTAGATAAACGTCGTGGGTTTATTGGTGTAGTTTTAGTGTTAGCTGTAATCGCCTTTGTGGGATTTTCTATGGGGCCACTAATTAGTGGGATTGTGGAAAACAATCAGTCCAAACGACAACCTGCTCCAACACCCACGCAATCAGCGCAAGCGGGTAAACAATCCGATTTACAAGCCCAAGCTCGCGGTTATGAGTTAGTATTGCAGCGAGAGCCAGATAACGAAACGGCTTTGAAGGGTTTATTGCAAGCTAAATTAGAGCTTATTCGCTTTAAGCAAGCCGAGATTAAAGATGTGATTGAACCTTTAGAGAAACTGTCAAAAAAACACCCTGAAGATACACGTTACAGTGTTCTTTTAGCACAGGCTAAAGCCTATACTGGAGATCAAGAAGGCGCTGCTCAAACCTATCGCACGATTTTAGCGAGTCAACCTGGAGATATTCAAGCCTTACAAGGGTTAGTGAATCTTTTCTTAGAACAAAAACGTCCTGAAGCGGCAATTGGATTATTACAAGATACGCTTAAATCTGCCGCGACTGTCAATCAAACTGCACCGGGTACGATTGATGAAATGTCGGTACAATTAATTTTAGGGCAGGTTTATGCTGAAGATAAACGCTATGATGAAGCCCTAGCAATTTACGATGAAGCCATTAAAAATAACGACCAAGATTTTCGCCCCGTTTATGCAAAAGCATTGGTTTTAAAAGAACAAGGAAATACCGAAGAAGCTGAACCTTTATTTGCTAAAGCGGTTGATTTAGCTCCGGCGGTTTATAAAGATCAAATTCAAAAACAAGCTGGAGGAAATCTGGCTCCTGCTAAGTCGGGTGAACCCCCTGAGCCGAAACCGTTAGAAACCCAACCCCAAACTGAATCAGCACCCGCAACGGAGGTTCCTGAACCCCGCCCCTCGGCTCCAGCATCTAGTAACTAATTCCCTACAATAGAAAGTTATAGAGACGTTAATTGTTGTCATGATGAACCTGAAACGTTTAGGCCATGTTGCTATTTGTGTCAACGATATTGACTCATCCGCTCAGTTTTATCAAAACTTAGGCATGGATCTGGTTTGGAAGGATGCGGACTGGGCTTATTTAAAAGCAGGTGAAGATGGATTAGCATTACTGAGTCCTGGTTATGACCAAGCAGGCCCCCATTTTGGCTTTGTGTTTAATCAACGCAGTGAGATGGAAAGCGCCTATCAAGCGTTAAAAGCCCAAGGAATTCCGGTGACGGCGATTCATGAACATCGAGATGGTACAGCCTCTTTTTATGGTCGTGATCCTGACGGAAATGGCTTTGAATACCTGTATGAACCCAATAAATGAGTTAAGAAAGGTTGCACTAAAAAACTATGTTTCAAAAAATCCGACTGGGAAGTCGCCGGAGTTCACTATTTTACGCTTGGGCTGAAGTCGATTGGTTATTAATTGCGAGTTGCATTGCTCTCACCTTGTTTGCGGGAATTATGATCCGCAGTGTGGAATTAAACCAAGGGTTAACGGATTGGTGGCAACATTGGGTAACTGGAGGGGTGGGTTTAATCTTAGCTCTGATTTTTTCTCGATGTCGTTATGAACGTCTGATTAAGTGGAGATGGGTGATTTATGGCGTTACTAATTTGTCTTTGATTGCGGTACAAATTATTGGCACAACGGCATTAGGAGCGCAACGTTGGATTAATATTGCAGGGTTTCACGTCCAACCCTCAGAATTTGCCAAAGTCGGAATTATTATTACCTTGGCAGCTTTACTGCAAGAGTTAAAAACGCCAAATTTAGGGGATATGGTTCGGATTTTAGCAATTGCTGCGGTTCCTTGGGGATTAGTGTTTATTGAACCGAACTTAGGAACTTCCTTAGTGTTTGGGGCGATTACCGTTGGCATGATGTATTGGGGCAATATTCATTCGGGGTGGTTAATTTTGCTGGTGTCTCCAGTGATTACAGCCATTGTATTTAATGTGTCTCTCCCGGTGGGAATTGTTTGGGCGATCTTGATGGGTTTTGTGGGGTGGTGGAGTCTTCCCTTGAGATGGTTGACAGGCCCTCTGGCTTTATTAGCGAATTTAGGAGCGGGACAGTTAAGCCATATTTTATGGAATGTCCTGCAAGACTATCAAAAAATGCGGCTGATTGGATTTTTAAATCCTGAGCAAGATCCGTTAGGAAGTGGTTATCATTTAATTCAGTCTCGAATTGCAATTGGTGCAGGACAATTGTATGGTCGGGGACTGTATCAAGGGACTCAAACTCAATTGAATTTTATTCCTGAACAACATACAGACTTTATTTTTTCAGCCATAGGGGAAGAATTGGGTTTTATGGGTTGTATTGCTGTATTAGCTCTATTTTGGTTTGTCTGTTTACGGTTAGTCATTATTGCTCAAACGGCTAAAGATTCTTTTGGATCTTTAATTACGATTGGAGTGCTATCTATGCTGTTGTTTCAGGTGTTTGTTAATATTGGCATGAATATTGGTATAGCACCTGTCACTGGAATTCCCTTACCGTTTTTAAGTTATGGTCGGTCTTCCTTACTGAGTAATTGGATTGCCATTGGCATTGTCCAATGTGTTGCCAACCACCGACAGCGTATTAAGTTTTAAGGGATTTAAACCGGACGGGATTGTTAAATAGATCTAATGTTTTTTGTCCTTAAATCAGAGTTTTTTAAAAAATATGCGACGTTTATTACCCGTTTTCTTTCTATTGTTTTTAATGATTAATTTTTTGTTTTGTGTCGATCCAAGTTGGGCAACACCCCCAATTTTGATTGCTCAAAATATTCAATGTAATCCGAATGGAACAACTTTAGAAATGAAAAAGTGTGCATCCGATCAATATGCCGTAGCCGATAAAAAGCTCAATCAAAATTACCAAACCCTAATCGGTCAACTGTCACCTGAACGGAAACAACGCTTAATTGAAGCTCAACGAGCTTGGATTTCATTCCGAGACAAAACCTGTCGTTTTGAATCTAGTGAAGTTTTAGGTGGTTCGGCAGAATCTTTATTTCTAACCACTTGCTTAACAAAAGTAACTCAGCAACGGGTTCAAGACTTCCAAAACTATTTAGCCCAAATAAAGTAATCTTTTGGTTTTCATTCCCTCCCTAGACCAAAACTATCTTTTTAGCTCTAGGGTACTCAAAAATGGCAACCCCAAAACCCCCACTCCATGAAACCTTAGTATTAGGTATTTCACCTCCTGATCTACAAAAAGCATCACCATATTAACCCTTAACG